>NZ_JCATID010000008.1:0-65592 GCF_059693745.1 Sphingobium sp. WR1
AAGGATGTCCTTTGTGTCACCAAAAGCTGACCTTCCAGAGGTGTCATAGGAAGGGCGTGTTTTGGTCGACAGCCGCCGGATAGCTGACGGTCTGCACCTGGGGAGGCAAAAATACCCGCTGAACGTCCACAAAGGGTCGCGGAAAGGCGGAAAGCCGTGTCCTCAAAGCTCCATCTGTGCATCGCAAAATTGTTCACATCCCATTTGGTCACACCAGTTTGGATATGAACAAAAAATAATGGGAATTCAGTAGTTTGCGGGAAAAGGGGTTTTGTATCTTTGGTGCTTTCATACACTAAAGCATTGAAATTGCACGCACAAAACCACCCTGAAAGAGTGTGGCTCCCCGAGTAGGATTCGAACCTACGGCCATTCGATTAACAGTCGAATGCTCTACCGCTGAGCTATCGGGGAGCGACCCGGCTTCCGTCGGGCAGGCCGCGCCTATGCATCGGCACGGGGGAAATGGCAAGAGCTTTCACCGCAAAAAAAGATCCGGGAAAGGCGGATGGATTCAAGGCCTTGAACAAGGCGGGCATATGCGTGCCAGCGGATCGTCTGGAGGCCGCTGTAGCCGGCCGTGACAATCTGATCCTGCACCGATGGGTTCAGCATCAGCTTTGAATGCCGCGCTCATATCTCGCCGCAAAATCCGCTGTGGCAGCCTGCGGAAAGGCTCCGCGCTGTGGCGAACCCCTATATCTTACCCCCGCGTTGAACATATTGCGCAAGCGAAGGCCAATATTGTCGTTCTACAGTTTCTCCAAGGGAGCTGTATATGCGTGCAATTCATGTCGGAAAATTGATCCTTGCTTTCGGGACGTCCCTGCCTTGCTGGGGGGCGTCCGCTCTCGCCACCAATACAATGGGGCGCTTCACCGTCGGAGCGGTCGTGGTCGCACCCTGCGCCATTGCATCAGGTGTGGCCAAGGGTGCGATGGCGCCTGTTGTAATGTGCGCGAACGCCGCCGAACCAGAACCGCGCATCGTGCCGCGAACAAAGCGCTTTCGTCTCGGCAATACCGACCCTGCGCCTCCTGCTCAGGAAGACGTCGCCGCGCCCACATGGTCAGAAATTATTTTCTGAATCTTGCGTCCGTTGGCGCTGCTTTTGACGATTTCCAAAACTATCGGAGGACGAGTTGTTTCAATATTGCGTTGAAAGGACGGGCTAACTTCCTGTCACCGGGAAATTATTTCAACGTCGCGCGTTGCCAAGGGGGAAAATGAAACAGGCCTTGGGGGACGATATGCGTCAAAGAAATCGGATTCTTCTCGCGTTTGCCTTCGCTGGCGTCGGTGCTGGCGTCGGTGCGACGTCAGCACAGGCGGCGGCCACCACAACCACCTTTCCCGTGACCGCGACCGTCCAAACGGCGTGCTCTGTTTCGGCCAACCCGCTTGCCTTTGGAAATTATGATCCGACAGCCGCCACGGCGCTTGACGCCACCAGCACCCTTTCCGTGCTCTGCACCGTCGGGACATCCTTCACAGTAGGGCTGAACGCAGGCACGGCGAGCGGCGCCACCGTCACTACCAGGCGAATGGTGAGCGGGGCCAATGCCCTCAATTATGCGCTTTATCGCGAGGCGGGCCGCACCAATAATTGGGGCAACACGCCGGGAACCGACACGCCGCCCGCCACCACCGCGCCCGTTGGGGCAAGCTCGCTCACTGTCTATGGCCGCGTTCCCGCCGGCCAGAATGTGCCCGCCGGTGGCTATGCCGATACGATCACCGTCACCGTAAATTATTAGAGCGCGCCATGCGCGCATTCTGGCGTATCGCCGCAGCGCTGTTGATGGCGCCGTTGCCGTCGGGCGTTGCAGTCGCCGGATCGCTCAAAGTCTATCCCGTCCGAGTCATGCTGACGGCAAAGGACCCGGTGCAGACGATGATGATCCACAATGACGGCGCGGAACCTTCGCGGGTGCAACTTCGTGTCTACGCTTGGCGGCAAGTGAATGGCGAGGACAAGTTTGATGAAACACGCGACGTGCTGGCCAATCCGGCGCAGTTCGAATTGCCGCCGGGCGGTGAGCAGATCGCGCGCTTTGGGTTGCGAACCAGCGTTGGCGCGACCGAAAAGGCCTATCGTGTCTTTCTGGAAGAGGTGCCCACCGAAAGGCCAGTAAAAGCCGGCGAAGTGCAAACGTTGCTGCGGATCAGCATTCCCATTTTCGTGCCTGCCCCCAATGCCAAGGTGCAATTGAGTTGGCGCGCATGGCCCGCCGGACCAAAGCAAATGGCGATCGCTGTTCGCAACGACGGAGCCGCTCATGCGCAGATTAATCGCCTGACCCTTGCGGATCAGGGCGGAACGCCCAGGGGGAATGCCGATCTCTCTGTCTATCTGCTACCCGGCACGTCGAACCAAATCCTGCTCGACGTCAGTGGACCACCCCGCGCGGGTCAATCCATCAAGCTTGACGCTGTGACGGACCAAGGACGCATCTCCACCCAACTCGTCAGTGAGGCGGGACCGCGTGAAGCAAGCCGGCGCTAGGGTCATCATGGGCGCGCTTTGCATCCTGGCTGACCCGATCGCTGCGCGGGCGCAAGTTTCCGCGCCGCCGTCCGAGGATAGAGCAGCGCCTCCCGATGAGTCGGAACAACTGCTGGTGACGGTGACAATCAATGGCGCCCCTCGCGACGGCAACTATCTCGTGGCGCGGAGAGGTGAAACATTCCTTCTCCAGATCACCGACCTGGCTCGATGGCGGATACGGGTTCCCACAGGCGGATCGATAGTCATTGATGGCGACGCCTATGTTGCACTGAGTGCGCTGCCGGGCGCGAGCGCCACATTCGACGAGCCAGGCCAGCGGCTGCAACTCGCGATTCCCGCCGAATTGTTCGAGGCCCGGAGCGTCTCGGCCTCCACCCCCTATGCGCAACCGACGGAAGGCGCATTCGCCGCCTTCCTCAATTATGATCTTTCGGCCGAATATCGGGATGGGCTGAGGGGCAATGCCTTTCTCGAAGCAGGCGTCTCCGACGATTGGGGGCTGGTCGCAAACACCGTGGCGATTGGCCAGGGCACCGGCGGCGAGGGGATAACGCGGCTCGACAGCTATTATCTGCGCGACGATCCCCGCGGTCTCACGCGCCTCGTCATCGGGGATACGGTGACGGACGTGGGCGATTGGTCGCGCCAGGTTCGCTTTGGTGGTGTGCGATGGGGGACGGAGTTCAGCCTTCAGCCTGGCCTTGTTACTTTTCCCACGCCGGCCTTCGCGGGACGGGCCGCCATTCCCTCCAACGTCGAACTGTTGGTCAATGACGCATTGCGCTTCCAGACGGAAGTGGATCAGGGGCCTTTTTCAATCAACCAGGTGCCACTCGTCACCGGCTCGGGAGACGTCACGCTCGTTGTCCGCGATGCGCTCGGCGTGGAGCGTCGCGTCACCTCCTCCTATTATGTAAGTTCCCGCCTTCTGAG
This sequence comes from Sphingobium sp. WR1, assembly GCF_059693745.1. Lineage (NCBI taxonomy): Bacteria > Pseudomonadati > Pseudomonadota > Alphaproteobacteria > Sphingomonadales > Sphingobiaceae > Sphingobium > Sphingobium sp. WR1. The sequence continues at coordinate 3,443 of NZ_JCATID010000008.1, forward strand.
CGAAGGCCTGAGCGCCTGGTCGCTGGAGGCGGGATTCGAGCGCCGTAACTATGGCATCAGGAGCTTCGATTATCGTAATCCCTTCGCCGCCGGCAGCGTCCGGCACGGTGTCACCCCATGGCTGACGCTCGAAATGCGTGCGGAGGCCAGCGGCGATGTCCGCATGGCGGGCGCGGGCGCGGATGTGATCTGGACGCCTCTGGGCGAATTCGGCCTGGCGGGCGCGGCATCGCAGGGTGAAGACGGCAGTGGCTTCCTCTACCGCGTCCAATTCAGCCGGGTCACACCGAACTGGAACGTCGCGATCAGCTATCAGCAGGCCACGCGCAATTTCGACCAGCTCGGCATCGATGACGATCGGGAGCGGATAACCGATCAGTTCCAGGCGTCCGCCGGGCTGTCGTTGCGGCGCTGGGGAAATATTGGCATCGCCTATACCGATCTGCGCTACGCCGACGGCAATCGCGCGCAGTTGGCTTCGGCAAATTACAGCGTCGGAATCGGCCAACGCGGCTATGCCAATCTATTCGCCATAAGGAGCGATGTCGAAGGAGCCGGCGCGGAAACCACTTTCGGCGTGGGTTTCACCATTCCATTCGGACCGCGCAGCAGCGCCTATGCCCAGGCCGACAGCCGCAACATATTGGCCGAAGTGCGCGCGACCCCGCCCACGGAAGGCGGATGGGGCTATCGCATCGCGGCCAGCAGCGGTGAGACCGACCGGCAACAGGCCGAAGTCGAATGGCGCGGCGACGTGGGCGAGATCAGCATGGAGGCCGCGCGGTTCGGGACGGATAGCGGCGTCAGGCTATTGGCCAGCGGCGGCCTGCTCCTTGCCGGAGGCGGCCTGCATACAACGCGGCGCGTCGAGGATGCGGTTGGGGTGGTCGAGGTGCCCGATTTGCCCAATGTACGCATCTATCAGGAAAATCGGCTCCTCACTCGCACCGGCCGTAACGGTCGCGCCATCATTCCCGATCTTCGCGCATATGAGCAGAACCGTGTCGCCATCGCGCCGGCCGACCTGCCGCTGGATACGCGAATGCCCCGCGACACGCTGTTCGTGGTGCCGCGCTATCGCGGGGCGGCCATCGCCCGTTTCCCTGTCGAGAAGGATCGTCCGGCGACGATCCTTCTGCAACGGCCGGACGGCAAAGCCGTAGACGCGGGCACGTCGGTTCGCACGGATAGCGGCGAGAGGCTGTTTGTAGGCTATGGTGGCGAGGTTTTCGTGCCGGACATGCGGCCGGGCATGTCGCTGATTATCGACCTTCCCGAAGGATCATGCCGCACGACCATCCATCAGCCAACCACTACGGAGATTTTGCCCCGCGTCGGTCCACTACGTTGTCAGGAACAGGGAGAACGCCAATGATCACCAGGCGCACAAGTGCGATCATGGCCGCTTTTGCTGTGGCCCCATGGCTCATGCCTGCGCCAGCACAGGCGGCATGTAACCCGCTCTCATTTTGCAGTTGCACAGTGACCGCAACGGGGGTCAGCTTCGGCAACTATAATCCTTTGTCCTCATCCGACACTGATTCCACCGGGTCGGTGCGTGTGCGCTGCACGCTCCTGGCGGCGCTCGCGGGTTCCTATACGATCGACCTCAGCACAGGTTCGTCTGGAAGCTATACGCAGCGAACCCTTCGAAAAGGCGCATCCAACCTTGGCTACAACCTCTACACCAACGCGACGCGAAGCCAGATATGGGGCGATGGCACAGGTGGGTCGTTGGATGTCGCGCGCAGTTTTTTCGCTCTGCTCATTGTTGATCAGACCACCACCATCTATGCGCGCATCCGCCCTGCGCAGAATGTATCGGGCGGCGTCTATAGCGATACGATCACCGTGACTGTGACCTACTGAACGGCCGATTAGGATCGATCGGGATAACGCATTGGACTGCGGCCGAGAGAATGGGCTAGAAATTCTGACTGAAATATTGGCGCCACAATATCGCAATAACAACGGCCTAACCGCCCCCTATTGGCCCAGAGCCAAAGGGGAGATCACCGCATGTCGCTTGTTTCGCGCCTGCTTTGCGCACCGCTTCCGCTTGCCGTTTTTGCGCTGACACTGGCCCAGCCGGCCTTTGCACAATCGGCTGCGCCGACCGCCGGAACCCCGGCCGATACAGGGGACGAGGGCGAGATCGTCGTCACCGGCACCTATGCGCGCAGCCTGGCCGCCGCGACGGAAACCAAGCGCAAGGCCGCCTATGGCGTGGACTCGATCAATTCCACCGACATCGGCAAGTTCCCGACGCAGAATGTCGCCGAAGCGCTGCAACTGGTGACTGGTGTGGCGATCACGCGGCCGCGCGGCGAAGGCCTGTATGTGAGCGTCCGGGGCCTGGGTCCGCAATTCCAGAGCACGCTGGTCAATGGCCGCACGGTCGCGATCAACGATCTGATCGAAAATGGCGGCGCCCAGGGCCGTCAGTTCCGGTTTGAAATGCTGCCAGCCGAGTTCGTTTCGCAGATCGACGTCATCAAGACGCCGACCGCCGACATGACCGAGGGCGCGCTGGGCGGCAATATCGACGTGAAAACCTTCCATCCGCTCGATGTCGGCACCAAGACCACATTGAACCTGCGCGGCACCTACACGACCATGACCGAGAAGGTGAAGCCCAACGCCACCGTGCTGAGCAGCTTCACGACCAGGGACGATCGGTTCGGCATCCTGGTTGGCGCCCAATATTGGGCCAAGTCGGTGCGCAACGACCGTTTCTATAACACCGGCTGGAACCTCATCCCGCGCTTCGCAGGAACATTGGGTGGCAGCTATTATACGCCGACCCGTACGCGGCCCACCGTCGAGACCGAGGATCGCAAACGCCTGTCGGGCCTGTTGTCGGCGCAGTGGCGCCCGTCGCCCGAGTGGGAAACGACGCTGGACGTGTCGCTGACGCGGCTCGACGTCGAATATGACGAGTTCGGCCTCGACATCTATCCCGACGATCCGGGCACCAGCATCGTCCCCGGTTCCTTCACCATAGTTGGCGATACCGTGACGCGGGCGACGATCAACAATGTCCGTTTCATGGCGTCGCGCGAATATAGCCTCAACCGCCATGACCTGGTGAATGTGGGCCTTAAGCAACTCTGGAATCCGGGCGACTGGCATGTGGCGGCCAATGTGAACTGGTCCTACGCGCACAGCTTCCACCCCAGCTATGCCGAAGGCACGGTCCGCAGCCGGATGCAGATCATCGCGCCGCTCACCTATGACGCATCGGGCGGCTACAAGGTCGCGCCGACGATCAGCACGCCGGCCGATGTCACCAACCCGGCCAGCTATATCTACTATCCCTTCAACATCGCGCCCAAAAACAGCAAGGACTGGGACACCTACGCCCGGCTGGATGTCGGCCGCGATCTCGATGGCATCATCACGAAAATCCAGGCCGGCGGCGAATATCATTGGCGCAAACGCGATTATTGGCGCCGGGACTTCACCGTGAACATCGCCGGCAACCCGCCCATCTCGCAAGTCGTGCCGGGTGGTTATGAAGCGCTGCCGTTCGACGATTTCCTGTCGGGCGTGTCCGGCAATTTTCCGCGCAGCTGGGCAGTGCCGATCACCAGCGCTTTCTACGACACGCTGTTCAGCGACGCAATCGCCAATGCGCCGCTGACCGCCGGCGACCTTCGCGCATCCTATGTCGTTACCGAGAAGATCTTCGGCGGCTATGTCCGCGCCGACTATGCCTTTCCGCTGGGCGGCATCGACATCAGCGGCAATTTCGGCGTGCGCTACGTCCATACCGATCAGGTGGCGAGCGGCACGCTGACGCTGGGCACGACGCCCACACCGGCCAGCTTCCCGCAAAAGTTCAACAACTGGCTGCCCAGCTTCAACCTGCGCGCCGAGTTGACGTCGAACCTGATCGGCCGCCTGGCCGCGAGCCGGGTGCTGACCCGCCCGAACATGACGCAGACCGCGCCGCAGATCAGCGTGTCGACCGACGCGCCGACGGCCAGCGGCGGCAACCCTGACCTGAAGCCCTTCCTCGCGACTCAGTTCGACGGTTCGCTGGAATGGTATTTCCGCCCCAACGCATCGCTGACCGGGGCGGTGTTCTACAAGAAGATGGACGATTATATCACTGCGCAGAACGTCAATATCGACATTCCGGGCCGCGGCACGGTGTTGCTGAGCACCCAGGTCAATGGCGGCGATGCCAAGGTCTATGGTGTCGAGGCCGCCTATAATCAGGTGTTCGACTTCCTGCCCGCGCCGTTCGACGGCCTCGGCTTCCAGGCCTCCTACACCCATACGTCGGTGCGTTCCAACTACACCGCGGGTGCGCGCCCGATCGTCAACCAGCTCATCAACCTGTCCAAGAACAGCTACAATCTTGTCGGTTTCTACGACAAGGGGCCGATCTCGGCGCGGCTGTCCTATGTGTGGCGCGGCCGCTACCTGTCGAGCAACGGCAGCACCACCCAGACGGAGGTCTATGTCGCCCCGTTCGGATCGCTCGACGGCAACCTGTCCTTCCGCATTCTGCCCAAGACGCTGCTAAGCCTCGAAGGGATCAACCTCGCGGGGGCCAAGGTCTATTCCTACAACGGAATCAAGGAGCGCTATAACGAGATTCAATATTATGGGCGCACCTTCCTCTTCGGCGTTCGGACCGAATTCTGATGCGCAGGCTTGCTCTGATCGCTGCCTTTGCCGCCACCGCGTCGACATTGGTCGGCGCGGCGGAGCCGGCCCCAAAGCCGCTCGCGATGAACGACATTCAGGTCGTGGGTTCGCACAACAGCTTCAAGGCCGAGATACCGGCTGCCGTGATGGCCAGGATTCGGGCGATGGAGCCAAGGCTGGCCGAGGGGCTCGATTATTATCATCTGCCGCTGGCCGAGCAACTGGACGCTGGCGTCCGCCAGCTGGAACTGGATATTTTCGCCGATCCGCAGGGCGGGCGCTATGCCAGCCCCAAGGGGGCGACGTGGGCGCAGGAGGCTGGCGAGAAGACTGGCTTTGATCGGGCGGCGATGAGCAAACCGGGCTTTAAGACCTTCCATATTCCCGACGTCGATTATCTCAGCACCTGCGTAAGCCTGGTCCAGTGTCTGCGCCAGGTGAACGCATGGTCGCTTGCGCATCCCGATCATCTGCCGATCATGATCACCCTCAACGCGGCGGATACACTGTCCAACCGGGAGGGCATCAGCAATCCGCTACCGCTGGAGGACAAGGCGTTGTTGGATGCGCTGGATGCGGAGATACGATCTGTCCTGCCCGGCAAGCGCCTCATCACCCCGGACGAAGTGCGGGGCGGGATGGCGACGCTGCGCGATGCCGTGCGCACCCGGGGGTGGCCCAGCCTGGATGCCGCACGCGGTCGCATCTACATCCTGTTCGATGTCCGGGACGCGGTATCCAACGCCTATCGCGCGGGTCATCCTTCGCTTGCCGGGCGCGCCATGTTCGGCTGGTATCCCGATGGTCAGGCCGAATCCGTCGTCCAGATCGTCCAGGACCCGCTGGTCGATGGCGCGAAGATCCGTGACTGGGTCAGGCAGGGCGTGATCGTGCGCACCCGCACCGATGCGAACACGGTCGAGGCCCGCGCCGGCGATCATCGCAAAGCGCAGGCTGCTATGGCGAGCGGCGCTCAGGCGGTCAGCACGGACTATTATCCCGGCGCGCCTGATCCGTTGAAGACGGGTTTTTCGATTACGCTACCGGAAGGCGCGATGGCGCGATGCAACCCTGTGCGGATCGCCGCTGAATGTTCGGTGGCGCCTTGAGAAGCCGCGCGGCCGACGCGCTTGCATTGAAAACGGGCAGATCTCGCCGATGTTCGCACAGCGAATTAGCCGCAATCCCCTAAAGCGTCGCCTCGATCTCGCGCGCGGCCATGTCGGGATTTTCCGCCAGGCTGATCGGGCGGCCGATCACCAGCATGGAGGCGCCCCGGTCCAGCGCCTCGCGGGGCGTCACCGCCCGCTTCTGGTCGCCCAGCGCGCCGCCGGCGGGGCGGACGCCCGGCACCACGAAATAACCGTCATTCCACGCCGCCTTGGCGATCGCGACCTCCTCACCGGAGCAGACGATGCCGTCGAGGCCCGCGCTCTGCGCCAGATCGGCGAGGCGACGGACCTGATCCTCCGCTTTCCCGCCGACGCCGATGTCGAGCAGGTCGCCATTGTCCAGGCTGGTCAGCACGGTCACTGCCACGACCTTGGTATTGACGCCCGCCGCGGCCTTGGCGTCTTCCAGCATGGCGCGGCCGCCCGCGGCATGGACGGTCAGGACCGCCGGCTCCAGCATGTGCAGCGCCTGCACCGCCTTCGCCACCGTGTTGGGAATGTCGTGGAGTTTCAGATCCAGAAAGATCGGCAGGCCGAACTTCATCATCTCAAGCACGCCATGATGGCCATGGGCGCAAAAAAATTCCAGGCCCAGCTTCAGCCCGCCGACATGATGCCGCACCTGCCCGGCAAGGGCCTGCGCCCTGGCGAGGTCGGGCGTATCGATGGCGACATAGATGGGGCTGCTCATGCTGGTCCTGTGATGCTGGAAGGATAAAGAGGGGCGTCCGTGCCCGCCGCGGCGGAAGTGGTGTCCGCAAGCGCGGGCGGGGATGGCGGCGTGGCGGCGGCGGTCGCGGCGGCGAGCGCCCGCTCGCTGCTGTCCAGCCGGCGCTTCAGCCGCCAGCGTGTCGCCCGCGCCATCACCCAGAAGGGCAGCGCCCCCAGCAGGAAGGCGCCGATCAACAGAACGGGCAGCTTGGTTTCCATCACCAGATCGCCCCACAGACGCACGGTCACGGGGACATAATTCGCCATGCAGAAGAAGGCGAGCGCCACGGCGATGACGACCCAGAAGGCTGTCCGCAGAAATTGCATAGGCTTAAACCCCTTGCTGCTTGTTTACGGCAGCTTAGAGCATTTTCGAGCCGGGTGGAAACACCCGGCGGGTCGGAAAATGCGCGAAACCGGAAATGGCGCTGTCGATTCCGGGGTAATCGGACCCCGGATCGCCCTATTCGGTCCTGCCCGATTCCCAAAGCGTCCGATCGATCCTGTCGATGACGATGGTCATGGAAAGCTGTGCGACCGCGCCGGGCGCGACCGTCGCCATGCCGCCACGATTGATCGCGTCGGGCATGTGGCTGACCGGCTCCAGGCAGAAATCGGCGCTGTCGGGCGGGCGATAGACATGCAGCCAGTCCGCGCCGATGGCGGTCAGGTTCAGGCGCAGCCCGTCGCCGCGCGTGACGATGGCGCTGCCGCTCCAGCCGCCATAGACATTGTCGATCAGCCTGTCGCCGCGGACGATCGCAGGCAGCGACCAGTCGCCCAGCGCGTCGGCGGGAACTTCACGCTCGGGCAGCATGTCGGGGGTGGAGAGCCAAAGGCTGCGGGCGTCGAAGCGGAGCGTGGTCGCCGCATCCGCCGCGAAATAGGGATGGAAGCCGAGGCCGAGCGGCATCGGACGGTCGCCGACATTCTCGACCGACAACGACATGGACAATCTCGACGGGGTGAGCGTCACCTGCTGTTCGGCGCGATAGGGCCAGGGCCAGCCGGCATCGCCGTCATGCGCCTGCACCAGCTCCGCCGACCCGGCGCTTGTCGCTTTCGCTGTCCAGTTCGTCTGCCAGCCAAAGCCGTGGATGCTGTGCGAATGATCGCCGAAATTGAGGGGAAGCTGATAGTGCGTCCCATCGACGGCGAAGCGTCCGTCCGCAATACGATTGGCATAGGGGACGAGCGGGAAGCTGGCCATGGCGAGCGGATCCCCGGCGCCTTCGGGCGCGCGCCGCATCAGGTCGACGCCGTCCAGCGCCAGATGCAGCAGCGAACCGCCGATCGCGGGCGAAAGGGCCGCTTCCAACCCTTCCGCCCGCAGGATGATGGCTTCCTGGCTCAGCCGACCATATCCTCAAGCTCGCGGCCCTTGGTCTCATGGACCATGGCGCGCACGAAGAAGAAGGAGATGAGGGCGAACAGCGCATAACCGACATAGGCGGCGGCGAGGCCCGGCCAGGTCACGAGCGAGGGGAAGCTGACCGACACCACCGCATTGGCGATCCACTGGGCAAAGCCAGCGATGGCCAGACCCGATCCGCGGATCTGGTTCGGGAACATCTCGCCCAGCATGACCCACATGATCGGACCCCAGCTCATGTTGAAGAAGATCACATAGAGGTTCGCCGCGACCAGTGCGATCACGCCATTATTGCCGGGCAGGCTCACCGCGCCGTCCGCGCCGGTGACGGCGGTGGAGAAGGCATAGGCGACCGTCGCCAGCGTCACCGCCATGCCCGCCGAACCGATCAGCAGCAGCGGCTTGCGGCCGATCCGGTCGACCAGCGCGATGGTGGCGAGGCAGGCGCCGATCGAAAGCACGCCGGAAATGATGTTGATCTGAAGCGCATAATCCTCGGCGAAGCCCACGGCTTCCCACAGGGTCGCGCCATAATAGAAGACGACGTTGATGCCGACCAGCTGCTGGAAGACGGCGAGGCCGATGCCGGTCCAGACGATCGGGCGCACCTTGCCGCTGGCCTTGTCGATCAGGTCGGACAGCTTCGGGCGATGATGGTCGGCGGCCAGGCTGGCGCGGATTTCGGCGACCTTGCGCGTCGCCGCCTCCGCGCCGAACAGACGGGTCAGCACGGCATGGGCGCGTTCTTCCTGCCCGCGCGCGACGAGGTAGCGGGGGCTTTCGGGGATGACGAGCAGGGCGAGAAAGTAGATGGCGGCCGGGATCGCCTGCAACCAGAACATCCAGCGCCAGGCCGGGAAGTCGAACCACAGCGGCGCGGTCGATCCGCCAGCATAGCGGGCCAGCACGAAATTGGCGATGAAGGCGCCGGTGAGACCGGAGATGATCATCACCTGCTGCACCGACGACAGCCGCCCGCGCACGGCGGCGGGGGTGACTTCGGAGATATAGACGGGTGAGATCACGCTCGCCGCGCCGACGCCCAGGCCGCCGATGATGCGGGCGATGATGAAGATGGCGGAGGAACCGGCCGCGCCGGCGAGCAGCGCGCTGACGAGGAACAGGATGGCGGCGGCCATCATCACGCCGCGCCGGCCGATCAGGTCGGCCATGCGGCCCGCGCCGAACGCGCCGATCGATGACCCGACCAGGATCGCGCCGACATTGACGCCGATGCCCAGCTTGCCCAGGTCGAAGGCGCTTTCCAGCCCTTTCTGCGTGCCGTTGATGACGCCCGAATCATAGCCGAACATGAAGCCGCCGATCGTCGCCACGGCCACGATCGCGGCGATGAAGGCCATGTTGACCCTCTCGGCGCTCCCCTCTGTCATTCCTTGTTCCTTCCAGCTCTTTTATATCGTTGCGACACGGCCCGGCAGCCCGGCGACGCCGGGATCGAAGGCGAACAGATCGCCTGCCAGGACTTGCTCTGTCAACGCTGTCATGTCCAGCCCCTTGCGCGCCGTCGTCGCATAGGCGGTCGCCAGGTCCGGGCCGCCGAAGGCGATCTTGGTGATGTTGGCGACGGGGAAGCGGATTTCGCGCATCAGCTTGCCCGCCGGATCATAGCGGCGCACCGCCCATCCACCGAACAGGCCGGTCCACAGGCAGCCTTCGGCATCGACCGTCGGCCCGTCGGGATAGCCCGCGCCATCCTCGATCTTCGCGAACAGGGTGGTGTTGCCGACCGTTCCGTCCTCCGTCAGGCCGGTGCGCCAGATGCGCCTGCCCAGCGTGTCGGTGTGATAGAGGGTGCGGCCATCGGGGGAGAAAGCGGGGCCATTGGTGATCGAGACGGCGGGCAGGCCGGTTTCGATGCAATCGTCCTTGTGGAAGCGGTAGAAATAGCCGCTGTCGGCCGCCTCCGCATCGTCCATCGTCCCGAACCAGAGCGCGCCGTCGGGCGCGACGCAGGCGTCATTCTGGCGATTGCCGGGCAGATGCGCTTCGGGGGTGTGGATCAGCGAAAAGCTGTTCTGCGCTGGATCGAAACGATGCACGCCCGATTGCAGCCCGACCGCGAACAGCCCGTCGGCGGTGGGCAGGATCCAGCCGACCTGTCCGGGCGCCGCCCAACTGCGGCCGACATCCAGCGCCGGGTCATAGCGGTGGATGCGATGGCCCTTTATGTCGACGAACCACAGGGCGGCGTCGCGCGCCACCCAGACCGGCCCTTCGCCCAGCGTCGCGCCGACCGACAGGATGCTGTGCGGATCGGCGCCCGTCATCTCAGCGCCAGCCGGCATCGATGAAATAGTCATGCCCGGTGCAATAGCGCGCATCGTCCGACGCCAGGAACATCGCCAGCGCGGCGACGTCTTGCGGAAGGATGCGGCCGTCCAGGCACTGCGCCGCGACGATCTCTGCCTCGCCTTCGGCCGTGTACCATTTTTCCTGGCGCACCGTCTTCACGTTGCCGGGGATGATGGTGTTGACGCGGATATTGTCGCGGCCCAGATCGCGCGCGAGGCTGCGGGTCAGCCCCTCGATCGCGGCTTTGGCGGTTTGGTAGAGCGTGAGGTCGGGCAGGGCGAGGTGCCAGCTGATCGAGCCGAAATTCAGGATCACCCCGCCGCCCGCGCGCTTGAGCGCCGGCACGGCTGCCTGCGCCGCGAAGAAGAGATGGCGCAGATTGACGGCCATCCGCTCGTCCCAATAGGCAGGCGTGACTTCCGCGATCGTGTGACGATCGTCATTGGCGGCATTGTTGATCAGGACGTCGATCCCGCCCAGCTGCTGCTCGACCGTGCCGATCATCGCCTGCACTGCGTCAATGTCGCGCAGGTCGACGGCATGGAAGATCGGCGTGAAGGCCGCGCCGGACAGGCGGGCGACCAGCGCCTCGCTCTCTGCCACGGCGATGTCGCAGAAGGCGACATGCGCGCCTTGCCCTGCGAACGCCTCGACCAGGCCCTCGCCGATGCCGCTGCCGCCGCCGGAAATGAAGACACTCTTGCCCTTCAGACTCGGATAGATGGCGCGGTTCATGCGGTTTCCTTCTGGGCGGTCAGCAGGCCGCGTGTGGCAAGATTGCTCATCAGGGCGGCGAGGCCCCAGGTCCAGGGCGCGGCGTCTTTCGACGTGACCACTTTGTTCACCAGCTTGCCCAGGCGCGGGGTCGAGATGGCGACGACGTCGCCGACCTTGTGGGTGAAGCCGCGGCCCGGCTCGTCACGGTCCCGCACGGGAGCGAAGAGGGTGCCCAGGAACAGGGTGAAACCGTCGGGATATTGATGTTCCGACAATGTCTGGCGCACCAGTTCCAGCGGATCGCGGCTGATCTGGTTCATGCTGCTCGTGCCTTCGAGGCGATAGCCTTCCGGCCCGTCGATAGTCAGTTCGACTTCGGCGTTGCGGACATCGTCGATGGTGAAGCCGGCATCGAACAGACGGATCAGCGGCCCGAGCGAGCAGGACGCATTATTGTCCTTCGCCTTGCCGAGCAGCAGGGCCGATCGGCCCTCGAAATCGCGCAGGTTGACATCATTGCCCAGCGTCGCGCCGATAGCTGTCCCAGCGGCATTGACCAGCAGCACGACCTCCGGCTCCGGGTTGTTCCAGGTGGAATCGGACCGGATGCCGATCTCCGCGCCCAGGCCTACGGTCGACAGGACCGGCGCCTTGGTGAAGACCTCTGCGTCCGGGCCGATCGCGACCTCCAGATATTGCGACCAGAGGCCGTCTTCGATCAGCGCGGCCTTGAGTGCGGCGGCTTCCTGCGTCCCCGGCACGACGGCGCGGATCGATCCGCCCACCCGGTCTTCCAGTCGGCCACGAATGTCGGCGGCGGCACTTGCGTCGCCGCGCGCGCGCTCCTCGATCACGCGCTCCAGCGCGGACAGGGCGAAGGTCACGCCGCAGGCCTTGACGCATTGCAGGTCGATCGGACTGAGCAGCGGCAGGTCGAGCATTTCGAGCGGGCCGAGCACCTCCCCGGCCGCGGCGGACAGGGGCAGCTTTTCCACCAGTTGCGCGACGGTCGGCGCGACCCGGCTCATGTCATGGGCGATGCCGCCAGCCACGAGGATCGGGCTGGGGCCGGCGGCGGTCTGGACGCGGCCGATGAACAGGCCCTCACGCCAGTCGGTGGGCAGGCAATCGAGCAGGGAAACATCGCCCGGCATCATCAACTCCTAAAGCGGATGGTTGTTAATTGATAGCGCTACCAACATGGAACGGGCCGCAGAGTCAAGAGGTGTTGCGCAAAAGGCGCGTCATCGGAAAGTCGTAGGGAGGGGACGGTTCGGTCTTTTCCGGCCCGCCGCTTTGGGGCATAGCTGTAGGGACCATGAGCAAGACCGAAGACAGCGCGCCGGCAACCGGCGCAACCGCCGCTCCCGCAACCCCCGCCGCTGAAAAGGCCGATCTCGCCGGCGCCGCGCGCAAGTCCGCCGGCAAGGGCGTCTGGATGGGTACCGCCGTCGGCATCGGATCGGCCGCGATCGTCGCGGCGCTGCTCTACGCGCGCAGGAAGGGCTGATCCGGAGGATCGTATCGGCCCTCCCGATCAAATATTGTGCTCTGGAAAAAAATGGGCGGCATGGCCTTCGCTCCATGCCGCCCCATCATGCGACCCGTTCCGGGTTCTTTTCCGCCTTCGTGACCGGCGGGGAACTTCGCTATTTGTCCAAGCTGTTTATCCAGCCGCGCCGCCGCTCAGATAGCTGATCAGCTCGGGCTTGCTGATGGTCGTGCTCTTGTCCGAATCCGCGCTGGTGAAAGCGCCATCGGCCCAGGCCGTGACCTGCTCAGCAGGCAGCGTCTTGCCGGTCGCCTTCATCTCCTGATCCTTGAGCGCCACCATCCAGCGGGAAAATTCCGCTTTGTCGAGCTGGCCGTCGCTATTGGCGTCATAGGCCGGAAATTCGCTGTCGACGATCGATGCCACCGTGTTCCCCGGATTGGCCGGGGCTGCCGGCTGAGCAGGCTGGGCCGGCGTGGCGGGCTGCGGCTGGGCGGGCTGCGGCTGGGCGGGGGAGGCGGGCGTGGCCGGCTGCGTCGATTGAGGCATGGCGCCCTGATCCGGGCTGGTAGCCTGCTGCGCCATGGCCGGCGCGGCGACGGCCAGCGCCGTGGTGAACAAAAACGAGCGGATCATTGCGATCTCCTATTATGCGACCGTGCGGACAAGCAGAGCGTGCCCCGCCGACTCATGAATTCGTGAGAAGATAATAGTTGAAGCCGCTCTATTGTTCCTGAATATCCGTTCATCTTGCGTCATTCGTCATGCCAAATGGCTCGATTCAACTTTTTCGCTGTTGCGACTGCGGAAATGGAAGCGGGGACGGAATGCGCCGCCATCATTTGCTAGGTCGGGACGGGGCTGCTAGGCGGCGCGGCGACAGTCCCTCCAGCCGCAGGATTCGCCCATGGTCCCCCGTTACGCCCGCCCGCAAATGACCGCCCTCTGGGAACCCGAGGCCCGGTTCAAAATCTGGTTCGAGATCGAGGCGCACGCGACCGAGAAGCTGGGCGAACTGGGCGTCGTCCCGCCGTCGGCGGCGAAGGCGCTGTGGGACTGGTGGGCGACCAACCCCGCCATCGACGTCCCCGCGATCGACGCGATCGAGGCCGTCACCAAGCATGACGTCATCGCCTTCCTCACCTGGGTCGCCGAACAGGTGGGCGACGAAGCCCGCTTCATGCATCAGGGCATGACGTCTTCGGACGTGCTGGACACCTGCCTTGCCGTCCAACTGGCCCGCGCCGCCGACATATTGATCGAGGATCTGGACAAGCTGCTCGACGTCATCAAGCGCCGCGCCTTCGAGCATAAGCTGACCCCGACCATCGGCCGCAGCCACGGTATCCACGCCGAGCCGGTGACGTTCGGCCTCAAGATGGCCGAAGCCTATGCCGAATTCAGCCGGTGCAAGACCCGCCTGATCGCGGCCCGCGCCGAAGTCGCCACCTGCGCCATTTCGGGTGCGGTCGGCACCTTCGCCAATATCGATCCCCGCGTCGAGGAGCATGTCGCGCAGAAGCTGGGCCTCGCGATCGAGCCGGTGTCGACCCAGGTCATCCCGCGCGATCGCCATGCCATGTTCTTCGCGACCTTGGGCGTCATCGCCTCCTCGATCGAGCGTCTCGCCGTCGAGGTCCGCCACCTCCAGCGCACCGAAGTATTGGAAGCTGAGGAATATTTCTCGCCCGGCCAGAAGGGCAGCAGCGCCATGCCGCACAAGCGCAACCCGGTGCTGACCGAAAATCTCACCGGCCTCGCCCGCATGGTGCGCAGCTACGCCATGCCCGCGATGGAGAATGTGGCGCTGTGGCATGAGCGCGACATCAGCCATTCGTCGGTCGAGCGCTATATCGGCCCGGACGCGACCATCACCCTCGACTTCGCGCTCGGCCGCCTGACCGGGGTGATCGACAAGCTGCTCGTTTACCCCGAGCGGATGATGAAGAATCTCGACAAGATGGGCGGCCTGGTCCACTCGCAGCGCGTGCTGCTGGCCCTGACCCAGGCGGGTGTGAGCCGCGAGGACAGCTATCGCTATGTTCAGCGTAACGCGATGAAGGTCTGGGAATCGGACGGCCAGTTGTCGCTGATGGAACTGCTCAAGGCCGACGAGGATGTCGCCGCCGCGCTCTCCGCGCAGGAGATCGAGGACAAGTTCAACCTCGATTATCATTTCCGTCAGGTCGACACGATCTTCCAGCGGGTGTTCGGCGAGGTTTAAGCCCACATCCGTTCGTTTCGAGCGAAGTCGAGAAACGGGAAGCACTGTCTTATCCGCTTCTCGACTGCGCTCGAAGCGAACGGAGGTCTTTACCTGCCCCCCATCCGCGGCCGCATCCTCGGCGCGGCGTCCGACTGGCGCCGGATCAGCGCATGGTCGAGCACCAGATGCTCGACGCTTTGCGTCTTCTGTCCCTTGCGGCCCTTCAGCCGCCGCACCAGCACCTCCACTGCCGCGCGCGACATCGCGCTGATCGGCTGGCGGATCGTGGTCAGTTCCGGCCAGATCGTCGTCGCCAGCGAACTGTCGTCGAAGCCGCAGACGGTCAGGTCGCCCGGCACGTCCAGCCCGTTGCGGTGGGCGATCGCCACGGTCGCAGCGGCCATGTCGTCATTGCTGGCGAAGATGGCGGTCGGCGGATCGATGAGCGAGAGGATATGCTCGGCTGCGTCCAGCCCGGACCGGTAGGTGAAATAGCCCTGCGCGATCAACTCGTCCTCGATCTTGAGACCCGCTTCCTGCATCGCCGCGACATAGCCCTCGAAACGCTTGGCGCTGGCGGTCTGGTTGGGGTTGCCCTTGACGAAACCGATGCGCGCATGGCCCAGCGCGATCAGGTGCCGGGTCATTTCATAGGCGGCTTGCCGGTCATCGATGCTGACCGCGGAAAGATCGACGGGCGGGCGGCCGGTGGCCACTGCGACGGCGGGAATATCGGCGGCGGCCAGCGCCTCCACCATCTCCTCCAGGTCGCACAGCGGCGGCGGCAGCACGACCCCGTCGATCCGGCCGCGCAGCAGATGGTCGACCACCGACTGGACCGATGTCTGCTCGTCCCATTTCTCCACGACCAGGTCGACGCCGCTGCGGCTCGCCTGATCCAGGCTGCCGACCAGAAATTCGCTGAGATAGGAAGCGGACGGGTTGCTGTAGAGCAGGCCGATCCGCGTCTCGTCGCCGCCCGCCAGGCTGCGCGCGGCGGCGCTGGGGGCGTAGTTAAGCGCCTTGATCGCCTCTTCCACCTTGGCGCGGGTTTCGGCCTTCACCACCTGTTCGCCGTTGATGACGCGCGACACTGTCATCGGGGAGACGCCGGCGTGGCGGGCGACGTCGTTGATGGTCGGCGCGTTGCGCTGGCGGCGGGAGGTGCGTGTGTCGGTCAAGGCGGCGCCCTTCTTCTGGAGCGGGTGATGTCGTTATCGAAATGGTAGCGACATCACCCGACAGAAGCAAAAAATCAGTTATGTCCCGGCGCATAGGGAAATTTGAGCGCCTTATACCAGTCGAGATCATGCGGGGGCGCGGCCGACCCGGCGGGCAGGGGGCGTTTCGACACCGACCGGAAATAGGCGATGCTGGCGTCGCGCCACCATTGCGCTTCCCGATGCTGGATATTGAGGAACGCCTCCGTCTCCGCGAACCGCTCGGCATCGACATGGGGACGCAGCGTCTCCCACGTCTTTTGCATGTCCGCGACATAGGCCACACCGCGATCATAATGGTGGATCAGGCCGTCCCACAAAGTCTCGCCCGACGTCAGGCGATAATCCCAGGGCAGATGATGGAACCAGAGCAGGTCGCGCTCCGGCGTGGTCTTCGCATTGGCCCACATCTTCGCAACCGGCGCGGCATATTGGCCGACGGCGTCGCTGCCGCTCTTGGTGCGATCGAAGCCGATGCCCCGTGCGTCGGCCTTGTGATAATAGACCGGGTTCCATTCGGGGCGCGCCAGATCGGCGACCCAGGGACCGGGACCATAATGATGGCCGGTATCCATGACATGGGCCAGGCCGAGCGGCGTCATATAGTCGACCGCCGCCTCGCGCGATCCCATCATCATTTTGACCACCGGCTGCACGACCTTCGGGTCGGGGGAGAAGGTCATCGCCGCCCATTCCCGCGCGATGCTTTCCGCCGACAGGCTGGTGTCCCAGGCGAGGCGGCCGAACGCATACCAGTCCGCCTGGTTGAAGATCGACCCGCTCCAGTCGCGGTCGACGCCGATATTGGCGACGCCCGCAATGCCGGTCAGCCTGTGTCCCTCCAGCGACCCGTCGATCACCTTGGCCACCGTCGATCCCTTGCCTTTCGCGAAGGTATCGGCGTCCAGCGTCTCCTCGAACAGCGTGCCCAGATAGGTGAGGTGGGTCGACTGGCCCAGATATTCCTTGGTGATCTGGAACTCCATCATCAGCGGCGTCTTCGGCATCGCGCCGAACAGCGGATGGAAAGGCTCGCGCGGCTGGAAGTCGATCGCGCCATTCTTCACCTGCACGATGACATTGTCGGCGAACTTGCCGTCCAGCGGCTTGAAGTCGCTATAGGCCTGTTTCGCGCGATCGTCGGGATTGTCATGGGCGTAGACGAAGGCGCGCCACATCACGATGCCGCCATGGGGCTTCACCGCCGCCGCCAGCATGTTCGCGCCGTCGGCATGGGTGCGCTGATAATCCTGCGGTCCCGGCTGGCCCTCGCTATTGGCCTTCACCAGAAAGCCGCCGAAATCGGGGATCGCCCGGTAGATTTCGTCCGCCTTCACCTTCCACCAGGCGGCGACCTGCGGGTCGAGCGGATCGGCGGTCTTCAAGCCGTCCAGTTCCATCGGCGCGGTCCATTTGACCGACAGATAGACCTTGATGCCATAGGGGCGGAAGACGTCCGCCAGCGCCGCCGCCTTGGCGATATAGGATGCGGTCAGGCTGTCGGCCTTCGCATTCACATTGTTGAGGACGGTGCCGTTGATGCCGATCGAAGCATTGGCGCGCGCATAGTCGGTATAGCGCGGCCCCTTCCAGTCGGGCAGCCGCCACCAGTCCCAGATGGATTGCCCGGCATAGCCGCGCTCCACCGTGCCGTTGAGATTGTCCCAATGGTTGAGCAGGCGCAGCCCGATCTTCGGCGCGCTGCGAATGTCGAGCGAATCGAGGCTCGCGCCGCTCTGCGCCAGCCGCAGCCAGTGATAGGCGCCATGCAGCAGGCCGATATCGCTGTTGGCGGCGATCAGGGTGACGGCCTTGCCATCGACCATGGTCGATCGAATCGCATAGCCTTCATTGCCCAGGCCATCGGTCCTGACCGGCAGGGACGGGGTGGTGGCGGGCGTGGCCAGCAGGATCGCGCCTTGCTGCACCGTTGCCGACACCGCCGGCCGGGCGCCCGTCATGCCGGCGATGCCGCGCTGCAATTCCTGCGTGGCGATGGCCAGGGTCGGGCTGTTTCCGGTCGTCATGATGGCGGTCGCATGGGCCGAAAGCGCGGCGGTCCGCGTCTGGTCGACGCGCGCATAACGCAACCATAGATCATAGCCATCCTCGGCCTGCGCCATCGGCGTCAGACCCCATCCGGCCACGGCAGCAATCCAGCAAAACAGGCGCGCTTTCACTCGTCCCTCTCCCTCGACCCATCATCTTCAACACCCGCAACGGGCATTGACAAGTTCCTCTTGTCCGAGCAATGGTAACGCTATCAGTTCGGTTGCGGCAAGCGGAAAGATGCCCGCGTCGCAAAAATGGAGAGGGGTTTCGTGATCCGTAGCTGCAAAATCCTGTGCGCCGCATCGCTGTTGGCGATCGGTGTTGCCGGTGTGGAAGCGCCCGTCCGGGCTGCTCCGGCCGCCGCTGCACCCGCCAGGCCCGTCTACAAGGATGCAGCCGCGCCGGTCGAGGCGCGGGTCGACGATCTCCTGTCGCGCATGACGCTGGACGAGAAGATCGCGCAGATCACGGCGGTCTGGCTCGACAAGGTCAAGATTTTCGACGACCGGCTCCAGCTCGATCCAGCGAAGCTGGCGGCGCAATATCCCCATGGGCTGGGCCATTTCACCCGGCCGTCGGACGCCAAGGGCGCGTTCAGCCCGCGCGTCGCCAGGGGCCGCGATCCGCGCCAGACGGTGGCGCTGGTCAACGCGCTCCAGAAATGGGCGATGACGCAGACCCGCCTCGGCATCCCGATCCTCTTTCACGAAGAGGGGCTGCACGGCTATGCGGCCGTCGGCGCGACCAGCTTCCCCCAATCGATCGCCATGGCCTCCTCCTTCGACACCGCCATGCTGCGCGACGTGAATGCCGTCATCGCCCGCGAAATCCGCGCGCGCGGCGTGCCGATGGTGCTCTCACCCGTGGTCGACATCGCCCGCGACCCGCGCTGGGGCCGGATCGAGGAAACCTATGGCGAAGACCCCTATCTGGTCGGTGAAATGGGCGTCGCCGCGGTCGAGGGATTGCAGGGCGAGGGCCGCTCGCGCGAGCTGCGCCCCGGCAAGGTCTTCGCCACGCTCAAGCATCTGACCGGCCATGGCCAGCCCGAAAGCGGCACCAATGTCGGCCCCGCGCCCTTCTCCGAACGCGAACTGCGCGAGAATTTCTTCCCGCCCTTCGAGCAGGTGGTGAAGCGCACCGGGATCGAAGCGGTGATGGCGTCCTACAATGAAATTGACGGCGTTCCCAGCCATGCCAATCGCTGGCTGTTGCAGGATGTGCTGCGCGGGGAATGGGGCTTCAGGGGCGCGGTCGTCTCCGACTATTCGGCGGTCGATCAGTTGATGAGCATCCATCATATCGCCGCCAATCTGGAGGAGGCGGCGATGCGTGCGCTGGACGCAGGCGTCGACGCGGACCTGCCCGATGGCCTGTCCTATGCCACGCTCGGCAAGCTGGTGCGTGCGGGCAAGGTGAGCGAGGCACAGGTGGACAAGGCCGTCCGCCGAATGCTGGAGCTGAAGTTCCGCGCCGGCCTGTTCGAAAATCCCTATGCCGATGCGGCGGCCGCGGAGAAAATCACGAATAACGCTGATGCGCGCGCACTCGCGCTCAAGGCGGCGCAGCGGTCGATCACTTTGCTCAAGAATGATGGCATGTTGCCGCTCAAGCTTGAAGGCACGATCGCCGTCATCGGGCCGAGCGCCGCCGTCGCGCGTCTGGGCGGCTATTATGGCCAGCCGCCGCACAGCGTCTCCATCCTCAACGGCATCAAGGCCAAAGTCGGCGCCAGGGCCAACATCGTCTTCGCGCAGGGCGTAAAGATCACCGAAAATGACGACTGGTGGGAAGACAAGGTGGTCAAGTCCGACCCGGCCGAAAACCGCAAGCTGATCGCGCAGGCGGTCGAAGCGGCCAAGGGCGTGGACCGGATCGTCCTGACGCTGGGCGACACCGAGCAATCGAGCCGCGAGGGCTGGGCCGACAATCATCTCGGCGATCGTCCCAGCCTCGATCTGGTAGGCGAGCAGCAGGAGCTGTTCGATGCCTTGAAGGCGCTGGGCAAGCCGATCACCGTCGTCCTCATCAACGGGCGTCCGGCCTCGACCGTGAAGGTCAGCGAGCAGGCCAATGCCATTCTCGAAGGCTGGTATCTGGGCGAGCAGGGCGGCAATGCCGTCGCGGACGTGCTGTTTGGTGATGTGAACCCCGGCGCGAAGCTGCCCGTCACCGTGCCGCGCTCGGTCGGCCAATTGCCGATGTTCTACAATGCCAAGCCCTCGGCGCGGCGCGGCTATCTGTTCGATACGACCGACCCGCTTTATCCCTTCGGCTTCGGCCTTTCCTACACGACGTTCAGCCTGTCGCCGCCGCGCCTCGCCGCCACGAGCATCGGCGCCGGCGGCAGCACCAGCGTCTCGGTCGATGTCCGCAACACCGGCGCGCGCGAAGGCGACGAGGTGGTCCAGCTCTATGTCCGCGACAAGATCAGCTCCGTCACCCGGCCGGTCAAGGAATTGAAGGGATTCCAGCGCGTCACGCTCAAACCCGGCGAGACCCGCACCGTCAGCTTCACCATCAGCCCCGAAAGCCTCCAGATGTGGAATGACGAAATGCGCCGCGTGGTCGAACCGGGCGATTTCGAGATCATGACCGGCAACAGCTCGGTCGCGCTCCAGTCCGCCACGCTGACGGTGAAGCCATGAGCGCCCGTCTCGCACGCCGTCAGGCGCTGGGCCTGCTCGCCTCCACCTCCTTCCTCGCAGCGACGCCCGCAGTGGCTGCAAAGAAGGGCGGCCCGCTCTACAAGGACGCCACCGCTCCCATCGACCTGCGCGTCCGCGATCTCCTGTCGCGCATGACGCTGGAAGAAAAGGTCGGCCAGATCATCGCGCTTTGGGCGACCAAGGCGGACATCATGGACGACCTTACCTTCTCGCCCGAAAAAGCGAGCAAGGCCTATCCGGCGAGCTTCGGCCAGATCACCCGCCCGTCCGACCGGCGCGGCGCGCAGGGCGGCTCCACCCAGGCGGGCGGCGTCGGTGCGCGCTGGCGCACGCCTGCCGATACGGTCGCCTTCATCACCGCCGTCCAGAAATGGGCGATCGAAGAAACGCGGCTCGGCATTCCGGTGCTGTTCCATGAGGAATCGCTGCACGGCTATATGGCGACCGACGCGACCATGTTCCCGATGGCGATCGGTCTGGCGGGCAGTTTCGACCGGCAGTTGATGCGTGAAGTCCAGTCGGTCATCGCCCGTGAAGTCCGCGCGCGCGGCGTCCATCTGGCGCTGTCCCCGGTGGTCGATATCGCCCGCGACCCGCGCTGGGGTCGGATCGAGGAGACGTTCGGCGAAGACCCCTATCTCTGCGGCGAAATGGGCGTCGCGGCGGTGCTCGGCCTGCAAGGCGAAAGCAGGCAACTCGGCCCGGACAAGGTCATGGCCACGCTCAAGCATATGACCGGCCACGGTCAGCCCCAGAGCGGCGAGAATATCGCCCCCGCGCCGATCAGCGAGCGCGAATTGCGTGAGAATTTCTTCCCGCCCTTCCGTCAGGTGGTGAAGCGCACCGGCATCGCCGCCGTCATGCCGTCCTATAACGAGATTGACGGCGTGCCGTCGCACCAGAACAAATGGCTGCTGGGCGACATATTGCGCGGCGAATGGCGTTTCGACGGTGCGGTGGTCAGCGACTATGGCGCCGTGCCCGAACTCGACACCATCCATCATGTCCAGCCCGATCTGGAAGCGACGGCACGCGCCGCGCTCCGGGCCGGCGTCGATTGCGAACTGCCCGATGGCCTTGCCTATCGGACGCTCGTGGAACAGGTCCGCGCGGGCAAGGTGCCCCTCGAAGCGGTCGACCTCGCAGCCAAGCGCATGTTGACTCTCAAGTTCCGCGCGGGCTTGTTCGAAAATCCCTGGCCGCGCCGCGACTATGATGCGCTGACCGGCAATGCGGAGGCCCGCGCGCTGGCACTGAAAGCCGCGCACAAATCGATCGCGCTGCTCAAGAATGACGGCACGCTGCCGCTGGCGGCGGGCGCGCACAAGCGCGTCGCGGTGATCGGTCCCAACGCCGCCATCGCCCGGCTGGGCGGCTATTCCTCGATCCCGCGCCAGTCTATCTCGCTGCTCGATGGTGTGAAGGCGAAGCTCAAGGGCAAGGCGGAGGTCGTCCATGCCCAGGGTGTCTTCATCACCCGGAGCGAGGACCGTTCGGTGGATGAGGTGTTCCTCGCCGACCCTGCCAGGAACCGCGAGCTGATCGCCGAGGCGGTCGAGGTCGCGAAGACCGCCGATATCATTCTGCTCGCCATCGGCGACACCGAACAGACCAGCCGCGAAGGCTTTGCCAAGAATCATCTCGGCGACCGCACCAGCCTCGATCTGGTGGGCGAGCAGAACGAACTCTTCGCCGCGATGAAGGCGACCGGCAAGCCCGTGGTCATTTGCGCCATCAATGGCCGCCCGCCCAGCTATCCCGCCGTGGTCGAAGGCGCGAACGCGCTGCTGTTGTGCTGGTATCCGGGACAGGAAGGCGGCACCGCCATGGCCGACATCCTATTCGGTGATGTGAACCCCGGCGCCAAGCTGCCCGTCACCGTCGCCCGCGATGCGGGACAGGTGCCGATCTTCTACAACCGCAAGCCATCGGCCCGCCGCGGCTATGTGTTCGAGGACATCTCTCCGCTGTTCCCGTTCGGCTATGGCCTCAGCTACACCAGGTTCGACTTCGGAAAACCACGGCTTTCCGCGCCGCGCATCGGAGTGGGCGGCAGCGTCACGGTAGAGGTCGACGTCCGCAATGCGGGGGACAGGGCAGGGGATGAGGTCGTCCAGCTCTACGTCCATGACCAGGTCGCCAGCGTCACCCGACCACTCAAGGAACTGAAGGGTTTCGAGCGCGTCACCCTCGCCCCCGGCGAGACGAAGACGGTGCGGCTGACGATCGGCCCCGAAGCCTTCGCGCTCTGGAATCTCGACATGCAGGAGGTCGTGGAACCCGGCCTGTTCGACATCATGGTCGGACCCGACAGCCAAAATCTCCAGACCGTCACGCTCGAAATCATCTGAACAGGACCGCTCACATGCCCAAGATTATTGATGCCAAGGTCATCGTCACCTGTCCCGGCCGTAACTTCGTCACCTTGAAGATCATCACCGACGCGGGCGTCTACGGCCTGGGCGACGCGACGCTCAACGGCCGGGAACTGTCGGTCGCCAGCTATCTCACCGACCACGTCATTCCCTGCCTGATCGGCCGGGACGCGCACCGGATCGAGGATATCTGGCAATATCTCTACAAGGGCGCCTATTGGCGTCGCGGCCCCGTCACCATGTCGGCGATCGCGGCCGTCGACACGGCGCTGTGGGACATCAAGGGCAAGGTCGCGGGCCTGCCGGTCTATCAGCTTCTGGGCGGCGCGAGCCGTGAGGGCGTGATGGTCTATGGCCATGCCAACGGTACGACGATCGAGGACACGGTGAATGTCGCCCTCGAATATCAGCGGCAGGGCTATAAGGCGATCCGCCTCCAGTGCGGCGTACCCGGCATGGCCTCCACCTATGGCGTGTCGAAGGACAAATATTTCTACGAGCCGGCCGACGCCGACCTGCCGACCGAGAATGTCTGGAATACCAGCAAATATATGCGCGTCGTGCCGGAGTTGTTCAAAGCCGCGCGCGAGGCGCTGGGCTGGGACGTGCATCTGCTGCACGACATCCACCACCGCCTGACCCCGATCGAGGCGGGGCGGCTCGGCAAGGATCTGGAGCCTTATCGCCCCTTCTGGCTGGAGGATGCGACCCCGGCGGAAAATCAGGAAGCCTTCAGGCTGATCCGCCAGCACACCACGTCGCCGCTGGCCGTCGGCGAGATCTTCAATTCGATCCATGACTGCCGCGAACTCATTGAAAACCAGCTGATCGACTATATCCGCGCGACCGTGGTCCATGCCGGCGGCATCAGCCACCTGCGCAAGATCGCCAACCTGGCCGATCTCTATCAGGTCCGCACCGGCTGCCACGGCGCGACCGACCTGTCGCCGGTCTGTATGGCCGCCGCGCTGCATTTCGACCTCAGCGTGCCGAATTTCGGCATCCAGGAATATATGCGCCACACGCCGGAAACCGACGCGGTCTTCCCCCATGCCTATACATTCGCGGACGGCATGATGCATCCGGGCGACAAGCCGGGCCTTGGCGTCGACCTCGATGAGGAACTGGCCGCTAAATATGAATATAAACGCGCCTTCCTGCCGGTGAACCGGCTGGAAGACGGCACCATGTATAATTGGTGATCCCTTGTTCCACCCTCGCTCATCATCGTCATCCCCGCGCAGGCGGGGATCCATCTCCCAGCATCGCGTCTGGGGATGGCGTTGGAGATGGATTCCCGCCTGCGCGGGAATGACGACATATTTTGGGAGAGGATAATGACCAACGCCATCCCCAAACCCTCCGGCAAAATCCGCTGGATCGTCTGCGGCCTGCTCTTCGCGGCGGTCGTCCTCAGCTATATCGACCGGCTGGTCCTGCCGACGCTCAAGCCCGATCTTCAGGCCCGCTATGGCTGGAGCGAGAGCGGCTATGCCGACCTCGCCATCTGGTTCCAGGCGGGTTACGGCATCGCCTATGTCGTCTTCGGCCGATTGATCGACAGGATCGGCGCGCGGGCGGGCTATGCGCTGGCGGTGACGCTGTGGACGATCGGCCATGTCGCCCATATCTTCTTCACCTCGACCGCCGGGATGCTGTTCGCGCGTATTCCGTTGGCGATCGGGGAGGCCGGAACCTTCCCCGCCGCCATTGCCGCGACCAATGAATGGTTCCCCAAGAAGGAGCGCGCGCTCGCCATCGGCATCTTCAACGCCGGGTCCAATGTCGGCGCGATCCTGACGCCGCTGGTGGTGCCGATCATCGCCGTCACCTTGGGCTGGCGCTGGGCCTTCATCCTGACCGGCCTGCTGACCGTAATCTGGCTGGCTGCCTGGCTCGCCTTCTACCGCCGCCCGCGCGACAAGAAGAGTCTGACGCCGGAGGAGCTGGCGTGGATCGAGACTGACCCGGTCGAGGCGCAGCGCCCGGTCAAATGGGCGACCCTGTTCCGCCATCGCCAGACCTGGGCCTATATGGCGGGCCGCTTCCTGATCGATCCGGTCTGGTGGACCTTCCTCTTCTGGCTGCCCGATTTCTTCAACAAACAATATGGCGTGAAGATGCTGGATTTCGGCCCGCCGCTGATCGCTGTCTATCTGATGGCGGACGTGGGTTCGGTGGCCGGCGGCTGGGCCTCCTCGCGCTTCATGGGCCGGGGCTGGAGCGTCAACCGCGCGCGTAAGAGCGCCATGTTCCTCGCCGCCCTGTGCGCCGTGCCCATCGCCTTCGCCACCCACGCGCCCGGCATGTGGGTCGCGGTCGGCCTTATCGGCCTCGCCTGCGCCGGGCATCAGGGCTTTTCCGCCAATCTCTACGCGCTGCCCGGCGATGTCTTCCCCCGCTGGATGGCGGGGTCGGTCGTGGGGCTGGGCGGTCTGGCCGGCGCGATCGGGGGCATGTTGATGGCGAAATTCGCCGGGGCCATCCTGGAAACGGTCGGCAGCTTTCAGCCGATCTTCGTCGTCGCGTCCTGCGCCTATCTGGTCGCGCTTCTGACCATCCATCTCATCATTCCGCGCTATCAGATCGTTGCTGCCGGTGGCGCGAGCGGCCAGGGAGCTTCATCTTGACCAAAGCCCTCCATCTTCATCCCGATCGCCTGTTCCCCTCCGACCCGGCCACGCGCGATATCGCGCGCCGGCTCCACGCCACGGTCAGGGATCTGCCGATCGTCAGCCCACACGGCCATACCGACCCGCGCTGGTTCGCCTATGACGCGCCTTTCGCCAATCCCGCCGATCTGCTGATCGTGCCGGACCATTATGTGTTCCGTATGCTTTACAGCCAGGGGGTGAAGCTGGAGGAACTGGGCGTCCCGACCATCGACGGCAGCGCGACCGAAAGCGATCCACGCGCCATCTGGCGGCGCTTCGCGACCAACTATCATCTGTTCCGCGGCACGCCCTCGCGCATGTGGCTGGACTGGGTTTTTGCCGAGGCGTTCGGCATCGACGTGCGGCTGGAGCCGGACACGGCCGACCATTATTACGACATCATCGACGCCGCGCTGAAGACCGACGCTTTCCGTCCGCGCGCTTTGTTTGAGCGTTACAATATCGAAGTGATCGCCACGACCGAAGGACCGCTCGATCCGCTCGACCATCACCGCGCGATCCGCGCATCGGGCTGGGGCGGCAGGGTCGTCACCGCCTATCGTCCCGACCCGGTGCTGGACCCGGACGATTCCAGCTTCATCGACAATGTGCGGCGTTTCTGCGCCATGGCGGGGGAGGATGCGGGCAGCTATGCCGGTTATCTGCGCGCGCATGAAAAGCGCCGCGCCGACTTCCGCGAGGCCGGCGCCACCTCGACCGACCATGGCCATCCGTCCGCCTTCACCGCCAACCTGCCGCGCGAGGAGATTGAGGCGCTCTACGCCAGGGTCACGGCCGGTCCCGCCACGCGGGAGGAAGCGGAGCTGTTCCGCGGTCATATGCTGACCGAAATGGCGCGCATGTCGATCGCGGACGGCATGGTGATGCAACTGCATCCCGGCGTCCACCGCAACCATAATGAGGCGGTGCGCGCGCGCTTCGGCAAGGACAAGGGCGCCGACATGCCGACCGCCGGCGAGTTCGTGCAGGCGTTGAAGCCGCTGCTCGATCTTTACGGCAATGATCCGCGCCTGACGCTGATCCTCTTCACCCTGGACGAGGATGTCTATTCGCGCGAACTCGCGCCGTTGGGGGGCCATTATCCTGCGCTCAAGCTGGGGCCGCCCTGGTGGTTCAACGACAGCCCTGAAGGGATGCGCCGCTTTCGCGAGCGCATGACCGAGACGGCCGGCTTCTACAATATGGTCGGCTTCAACGACGACACCCGCGCCTTCCTGTCGATTCCGGCGCGCCATGACGTCGCCCGCCGCATGGACTGCGCCTGGCTCGCCCAGCTCGTCGCCGAGCATCGGCTGGAAGAGGATGAGGCCTATGAGGTCGCGCGCGCGCTGGCCTATGACCTCGCCAAGGCGGCCTACAAGCTGTGACCCGGCTATCGCGCGAAACACTGGCCGCGCTGCCGGCCGATGTCGTCCGCCCCGCTTATGATCGCGCCGCCGTCACCTGCGGCGTCGTGCATCTGGGCATCGGCGCCTTCCACCGCGCGCATCAGGCGGTCGTTTTCGACGATGCCCTGAACGCCGGCGACCTGCGCTGGGGCATCACCGCCGCCTCGCTACGTTCGCCTGCCGTGCGCGACCAGATGGCGCCGCAGGACGGCCTCTACACCATGCTGGTGCGCGACGGTTCGGCGGAGCAGGCGCGGGTGATCGGCGCGGTCCAGCGCGTCATCGTCGCGCCGGAAGAACCGCAGGCGCTGCTCGCGGCGCTGGCCTCGCCCGATACCCATATCGTGACGCTCACCATCACCGAGAAGGGCTATAAGCTCGACCCCGCCACCGGCACGTTGATCGAGGATGACGCGCAACTAGCGGCCGACATCGCCTCGCTCGACAGCCCGCAGACCGCGCCCGGCTATCTGGTCGCGGCGCTGGCCATGCGCCGCGCGGCGGGGCTGCCGCCCTTCACCGCGATCAGCTGCGACAATCTGCCGCACAACGGCACGCGGCTGCGCGACGCGGTGATCGCGCTCGCCCGTCGCCATGACACCGGGCTGGCCGACTGGATCGCGGAGCAGGGGGCCTTCCCCCAGACCATGGTCGACCGCATCGTCCCCGCGACCACGGTGGACGACATCGCCGCCCTGTCGACCCGCCTCGGCGTAGAAGATCAGGCGATGGTCAAGACCGAACCCTTCCTGCAATGGGTGATCGAGGACCGTTTCTGCGGCCCGCGTCCCGATTTCGGCGCGGGGGTTCAGGTGACGGCGGCGGTCGCGCCATGGGAGGAAGCCAAGCTGCGCCTCCTCAACGGATCGCACAGCGGCATCGCCTATCTGGGCGGCCTTGCCTGCATCGACCATGTCCATGAAGTGCTGGCCCTGCCCGAAGCGCGCGTCTTTGTCGAAACCCTCTGGGATGAGGTGCAAACTACCCTCTCGCCGCCGCCCGAGCTGGACGTCGCCGCCTATCGCCGCGAGTTGATGGCCCGCTTCGACAATCCGACGCTCCGCCATCGCTCGCGCCAGATCGCAATGGACGGGTCGCAGAAGCTGCCCCAGCGCCTGCTCCACACCATAGCCGCGCGTCTGGCGGCGGGGCAGGGGATCGACGCCCTGTCGCTGGCCGTCGCCGCCTGGGTCCGCTGGCAGGCGGGCGTGGACGACAGCGGCGCGAGCCACAAGGTGGACGATCCCCTGGCCGACGCCATCGCCGCCGCGCTGGCCGGAGCCGCATCGACCGAGGACCGTATCGCCGCGATCCTGGCCTTCGACGCGGTGGTGCCGCCTGACCTCGCGACCAGCGATCGGTTCCGCGCGGCGCTCACCCGTTGGCTGACCATCCTCGAAGCCGACGGCGCCCGCGCGGCGCTGGCCCGGCTCTGACAGAGAAAGGGAGTCCATGTCGCCCATCCGCACGATCTTGCTGGCATCCTGCCTGCTGACCCCGACTGCGCTTGCCGCATCGCCGCGCGACAGCGTCTCGATCAGCAAGGACTGGCGCTTCACCAAGGGCGACCCGGCCGGCCTCACCACCGACCTGCGCTATGACGTCCGCCCGCCCATCCAGGATACGGGCGACGGCAAGCTGGCCGACGCGCGCCCCGACGCCGCGGTGAAGGTGGACGACAGCGGCGCGAAAGTCCTGAAACCCTGGATTCTCCCCAGCGCCAATCCATTCATCAAAGACCCGACCAGGCATCATGTCCGCCCCGCAGGCAATCCCGGCGGCGACGTGTCCTATGTGCAGGCGAATTTCGACGACAGCGCATGGACGCATGTCGACCTGCCGCATGACTGGGCGATCGCCGGTCCCTTTATCAAGGATGGCCCCTATGGCGGCATGGGCCGCCTGCCGAGCTGGGGCATCGGCTGGTATCGCAAGACGCTCGACATCCCCGCCAGTGCCAAAGGCCAATCGATCTTCCTCGATGTCGAAGGGGCGATGTCCTACGCCACCGTCTGGCTGAACGGTAAGCTCGTCGGCGGCTGGCCCTATGGCTATAACAGCTTCCGCCTCGACCTGACACCCTATGCGGTGCCGGGGGGCAGGAACCAGCTCGCCATCCGCCTCGACAATCCCGCTGCCTCGGCGCGCTGGTATCCGGGCGGCGGCCTCTATCGCGACATCTATCTCACCACCACGAACAAGGTCCATGTCGGCCAGTGGGGCAGCACCGTCCGCACGCCCAAAGTCAGCAAGGAACAGGCCACCATCGACCTCAGCCTGACCCTAGACAATGACGGCGACACGCCTGCGCAGGTGGAGGTCGCGACCGCCCTCTACGCGCTCGACGCCAACGGCAAGCGCACCGGCCGCCCCGTCGCCAGCATCGCCCGCCAGTCCGCCAGCATCGCGCCCGGCGCGAAGGCGGTGCTGAACGGCAGCACCATCCTCACCAACCCTCGCCTCTGGGGACCGCCGCCCACGCAAGCGCCCAACCGCTATGTCGCCATCTCCACCGTGACGCAGGGCGGCAGGCAGATCGACAGCTACGAAACCCGCTTCGGCGTGCGCGACGTGAAGTTCGATCCCGACAGGGGCGTGATCGTCAATGGCGAGCATATCCCCCTGCGCGGCGTCAACAACCATCACGACCTTGGCGCATTGGGCGCCGCCTTCAACGCCCGCGCGGCCGAGCGCCAGCTCGAAATATTGCGCGACATGGGCGCCAACGCCGTGCGCATGAGCCACAACCCGCCCGCGCCCGAACTGCTCGAACTGACCGACCGCATGGGCTTCCTCGTCATGGACGAGGTGTTCGACAGCTGGGAAAAGAAGAAGACGCCGCACGACTTCCACCTGATCTTCCCCGACTGGCATGAGGCCGACGCCCGCGCCATGCTGCGCCGCGACCGCAACCATCCCTCCATCATCCTCTGGAGCATCGGCAACGAGGTTGGCGAGCAATATGACGGCGAAGCGGGCGCGAAGATCGGCCGCGAACTGGTCGCCATCGCGCATGAGGAAGACCCGACCCGTCCCGCCACCAGCGCGATGAACTATGCGAAGGCGGACATGCTGCTGCCGACCACGGTCGACGTCATCAGCCTCAACTATCAGGGCGCGGGCATTCGCGGCATCGTCGGCCAATATCCCAATTTCCGCGCGAAATTCCCGGACAAGGTCATCCTGTCCACCGAAAGCGCCTCCGCCCTCTCCAGCCGCGGCGAATATATGTTCCCGGTCGCCGGCGCGATCAGCGGCCCGGTGCGCCCCTGGTCGGGCGGCAATCCCGACACGCATCAGGTCAGCGCCTATGAACTCCACGCCTCCGACTTCGGCTCCTCGCCCGACCGCGTCTTCGCCGCCGACGACCAGCATCCCTATGTCGCGGGCGAGTTCGTCTGGACCGGCTTCGACTATCTGGGCGAACCGACACCCTATTACACGTCGCGCAGCAGCTATTCGGGCATCGTCGATCTCGCCGGTTTCCCGAAGGATCGTTTCTGGCTCTATCAGGCGCGCTGGCGCCCGGACCTGAAGTTCGCCCATATCCTGCCGCACTGGACGTGGCCTGATAGAATTGGGCCTGATCGCGTCGGCCAGATCACGCCGGTCCATGTCTTCTCCTCTGCGGACGAGGCGGAACTGTTCGTCAACGGCAAGTCGCAGGGCAGGATCAAGAAGCGCGACTATGAATATCGCTTCCGCTGGGACTATGTCGTCTACGAACCGGGCGAGGTGAAGGTCGTCACCTGGAAGAAGGGTCAGCCCTGGGCGACCGAGACGATCCATACGGTGGGCGAGGCAGCCAAGCTGTCGCTGACCGCTGACCGCTCCGCCATCGCCGGCGACGGCCGCGATTTGAGCTTCGTGACGCTCCGGGTGCTGGACAAGGACGGCAATGTCGTCCCAGCCGCCAAGCAGAAGATCGATTTCACGATCGAGGGGCCGGGCGAGATCGTCGCCACCGACAATGGCGACCCGACCGACATGATCGCCTTCCCCTCGCACCAGCGGGCTGCCTTCAACGGGCTTGCGCTGGTGATCGTGAAGGGCGACCCCGCCCGAGTCGGCCGGATAGTGGTCCGCGCCCGCGCTGCCGGCCTTGCCGATGCGACGGTGGAAATCACCACGGCAAAGCGAGTGAATTGAACATATTATACCGTTACCACTGACGCAAAACGCTGCGTCTTGACAAAAAGGACGCGGCGTTTATTGAGGCAATATTGATAGCGCTACCAATCGAGGCCCACCGGAGAGTCGGGGGCAGCGCTCAGGGAGAGGGATTGACCATGTCTTCACGCAATCGCCATTTTCGCATCGCGCTGTTCGCGGCCTCCGCGCTTGGCTCGCTGACGCTGTCGCAGGCGGTGCTGGCGCAGGATGCCGCGCCGCAGGCAGATGCTGCCGCCGCCGCGCCGCAGGACAGTGACGTCGCCGACATCGTCGTCACCGGCATCCGCGGCTCGCTCCAGAGCGCGACCAACGCCAAGAAGGATGCGGTGGCTTTCGGGGATTCGATCTTTGCCGAGGATATCGGCAAGCTGCCCGCCACCAACCTCGCCGAAACGCTGAACCGGATGCCCGGCGTCCGCCTCAACCGCGACATCAATGGCGAAGGCACACAGGTCGCGATCCGTGGCCTTGGGCCGAGCTTCTCGAAGGTGCTGCTCAACGGTTCGCAGATCGCGGTCGCGTCGGACGGCAATACCAACGGCACGGGCGGCGGCAATCGCGAAGTCGATCTCGACTTCTTCCCGTCCGAACTCTTCACCCGCCTCGATCTCGCCAAATCCTCGACCGCCTCGACGATCGAGGGCGGCATCGCGGGCACCGTCAACCTGCGCAATGCGCGCCCCTTCGACAAGCCGGGCACCCATGTCACCGTGGTCGCGCAGGGCCAATATACCGACGCCAATGACAAGATCAGCCCGCGCGGCGCGATCGTCGCCAGCCACACCACCGACACGTTCGGCATCCTGGTCGGCATTGCGGGCGTGAAGACGAAGACCCGCATCGACGGCTTTGAAACCGTGGGCTGGACCGACGGCAATCTGGGCGTTGGCGACGCGGGCGGCAACAATTTTTCCTGGGCGTCGGTCGTGCCGCGCAACGCCGGCCACGGCCTGGTCGCGGGCCAGCCGGTCGATGTGGTCGCCACCTCGGGCCTGACGCGCGACCAGCTCAGCACTGCCCTCCTGCCGCGCCTTGGCCGCAACAGCCTCACCACCGGCGATCGCTCGCGCATTTCGGCGCTGGCATCGGTCGAATGGCGTCCCAGCGATGCGCTGCATTTCGCCATTGACGGCATCTGGGCCAAATCGAAGCGCGACTATGACAAGGTCAATATGAACTGGCAGGTCCGCAACTCGGGGCCGGGCACGTCCCCCCAGGCGACCGGCGGCATGATCCCCATCGATCTGACCGTCGACGACAATGGCGTCGTCACCAGCGGCACCTTCGCCAACTCCTCCTTCTTCCTGGAAGCGAGCAAGTTCATCCAGACGACCAAATTCTGGAACGTCAACCCCAGCGTCACCTGGCAGCCGAGCGACCTGCTGAAGGTCGTGGCGAACGTCAACTATTCGAAGAGCACCTTCTTCCGTGAACAGCCGACCTGGGCCTTCCAGACCACGCCGCAGTCGGGTGTCGACGTCTATTATGACAATAGTGGCGGCGATTATCCGTCGATCACCACCAATCTCGACCTCAACGATCCCAACAATGGCAGCTGGCAATGGTATCGCCAGAATGTCCAGCTGGTCCGCCGCAAGACTGAAACGCAGGGCGCGCATCTCGACGTCACCTATGGCGACGAATATCTGAACCTGAAGATCGGCGGCGCCTATGACCGCGCCAAGCGCATCGTCCGCGCCTACGACAATTCGGCGGCCTATCAGCAATCGGTCTGCGGCACCAACTGCGAGGGCCTGACCGGATCCATCCCCAACAGCCAGGTGTCGCAATATCTGACCGGCTTCCCGGTCAGCAATTTCGGCCATCTGGCGAGCGGCAGCATCGGATACACCGCCTTTGTCGTGCCCGATTTCCAGAAGATCATCGACGCCACCAACTACAACCAGTATCGCGACAGCGCACCCGAAACGCGCGGTGCGGTGACGGGCGGCGCGACCGGTGACGTGGATGAAAAGGTCTGGGGCGCCTATTTCGAGGTCAACGGCAAGACGACCTTGTTTGGCCGCGACCTCAACGTCAATGCGGGTATGCGCTATGCCCATACCGACCAGTTGGTGGTCGGGCCGAGCCAGGTCGGCACCAGCATCGTCGATATTCGGGCGGAATCGAGCTACGAGAATTTCCTGCCGTCGCTCAATGTCACCTGGGACGTGGCCGACAATGTGAAGCTGCGTTTCTCGGCCGCCCGCACCATGACCCGCCCGGAAGCGGGCAGCATCCTGCCGGGCGTGACCTTCACCGATCCTTCGGGCATCATCGCATCGGCGGGCAACCCCGATCTGCAACCCTATACTTCCGACAATTTCGACATTGGCGGTGAATTCTACACCGGCGGCATCGGCTATGTCGGCGTTGCCGGCTTCCAGAAGACGATCCAGGGCTTTACCGCGACCATCCAGCAGCAGGCGACCTTCGGTTCGCTCAACATTCCCTTCGACAGCCTGATCTCGACACAGCAGAATGCGATGCGCGACCGCGCGTCGGCGCTGGGCGTGTCGGTCGAAAATCTGCCGATCACGGTCAATCGTCCGGTCAACCTGTCCAGCCTGAAGATTCAGGGCGTCGAAGCGACCTGGGTGCAGCCGCTCGACTTCGCGGTGAAGGGCCTCGGCTTCTCGGCCAACGGCACCTATCTTAAGCAGTCCTCGTCGTCGGGTCTGGTCGCGACCGGTGTGCCGAAATGGTCGTATAACCTCCAGGGCTTCTATGAAGATCATGGCGTATCGATCAGCGTGAACTATGTCTGGAACGACAAGTCGGTCGCTGCGAACGGCCCGCAAAACAACCGCGCCGAAGGCTTGGGCAATGACGCGCGCGGTCAGCTCGACCTGTCGGCCGGCTATCAGCTGCCCTTCATGAACAAGGCGTTCCGCGTCACGCTCGACGTGCTCAACATCACCAATGAGCCGCTGCGTCAGACCTTCGGCTACGACAATGCGCCCTATTATGTCTATTATCCGGGTCGTCAGGTGCTGGCCGGCATCCGGGCGAACTTCTGATCCTCCCCCAGGAGCCACACAGGGCCGGTCGCAACGCCGGCCCTTTTTTCCTGGAACAGCCGGCGCTTCCAATGTTGGATTTAATCTGGTCTATCCTGCCGGTGCTACATTCCCGTCTCCGCCGGTCTGCAACCGCCTTCATGCAAGTGGCGCGTCGCGAGCGCGTTGCAGACGCTTCGCGGGCGCGTTTGCCTCGAATCCGCCGACAATGGTGTGAACTTCGCGGCTGTGCCCCGACTGTGACGGTGCAAAGAAAGGCGACGATGCGTCTCTCTCTTTTTTTCTGCCTTCCGCTCGCCCTCATCGCGACGCCGACCCAGGCGAAGACCTGCACGTCGACCTGGGTTGCGGGCTGGGCTTCTTCGCAATTCCGCCCCACTGGCGACGCCGAACTGCCCGCCGGAACGCTCAGGGACCGGACGCTGCGCCAGATCGTCCGCCCCTCCGTCTCGGGCGAACGGCTGCGCGTCCGTTTTTCCAATCTTGCCGGCACGCAGCCGCTCCGCATCGCCGGGGCGAGCATCGCCCGCGCCCTCGGCAGCGCCGCGCCGACGGTCGATCCCGCCACGCTCATCTCGCTGCGCTTTGACGGCGCGCCCGAAGTCGTGATCCCCGCCGGTGCGGACTATCTCTCCGACCCGGTATCGCTGCCCGCCAGGGCGCTGGACAATATCGCCGTCTCGATCCGCTATCAGGGCGAACCCGAACAGACTTCGCACCCCGGATCGCGCGCCACCTCCTGGCATCTGCCCAGCAATCACCTGACCGACGAAAAGATGACTGGCGCCGCCAGCTTCGACCACTGGTTCAATCTCGCCGCGCTGGAGGTGGAACGCTGCGCCCCGGCCCGGCTCATCGTCGCGCTGGGCGATTCCATCACCGACGGCAAAGGCTCGACCACCAACGGTAATGACCGCTGGACCGATGTGCTGGCGCAGCGGCTTCAGGCCGATCCGAAACGCCGCCACGTCGCCCTCGTCAATCAAGGCATCGGCGGCAACCGCCTGCTGAACGATGGCCTTGGTCCCAATGCGCTGGCGCGGCTGGATCGCGACGTGCTGGCCCAGCCGGGCGTCACCCACCTGATCCTGCTCGAAGGGATCAACGATCTCGGCACCCTGACCCGCGACGCGCCGGTGAGCGTGGCCGAGCATCAGGCCCATGTCGCCCGCATCATCGGCGCCTATCGCCAGATCGTCGCCCGCGCCCATGCGAAGGGGATCAGGGTCATCGGCGCGACCGTCATGCCCTTCATGGGCAATGCCTATTATCACGCCGATGCCCGGAATGAGGCCGACCGGCAGGCGGTGAATGCGTGGATCAGGGCACCGGGCCATTTCGACGCGGTGATCGACTTCGACCGCGTGACCCGCGACCCGGCGCGTCCCGACCGGCTGCTGCCCGCCTATGACGACGGCGACGCGCTCCATCCTTCGCCCAAGGGCTACAGGGCGATGGGGGAGGCGATACCTCTGAGCCTGTTCGATTAACCCACGGAGGTCAGGATTTCCCTCTCACCCGCCGGCTTCCAGCCTCCAGCACCGTCTCCATTGCTACGAAGGTCGATGTGCTGGCGACATGGGGCAGGGCGCTGATCTTCTCCCCCAGCACAGCCCGATAGCGCCTTATATCCGCCGTTCGCACCTTCAGCAGATAGTCGAAATTGCTCGCCAGCATATGGCATTCCTCGACCTCGGGGATACGCCGCACCGCCGCATTGAACTCGCGCAACGCCGCCTCCCGCGTGTCGCTCAGCTTCACCTCGGTAAAGGCGATATGGTCCATCCCCAGTTTCGCCGGATCGACGATCGCCCGAAAGCCGCGAATGACACCCGCTTCCTGCAACCGTTTCAACCGCACCTGGCATGGCGTCTTGGACAGGCCGACCAAAGCGGCGAGATCGGTGACTGTCATTCGCCCATCCTCGACCAAAGCGGCTATGATCCGCCGGTCGAACTCGTCCATTTCGACTATGATTGACTTATTCTCCATCCAATATGCCTATCATGGGCTATTTAAAAAGTCACTCCGACCAGAGGAGGGTGATTCATAAGACGGAACGAAAATCTGATCTGGATTATTCTGCTGCCATGACCGAACCCTTCGCCGCTTTCGCCCCCGCCATCCGCCAGCCCACGCCGCTGCGCGAAGCGATCACCGCCGCCTATCGCCGCGACGAGGCGGAGGCGCTCGCCCCGCTGATCGCCGCGGCGACCCTGCCGGACGAGACGCGCGCCGCGATCGCGGACACTGGCCGCACCCTTGTCACCGCGCTGCGCGCCAATCACAAGGGCAGCGGGGTCGAGGGGCTGGTGCAGGAATATGCACTCTCCAGTCAGGAGGGCGTGGCGCTGATGTGCCTGGCCGAAGCGCTGCTGCGCATCCCGGACAATGACACGCGCGACGCGCTGATCCGCGACAAGATCGCTGACGGTGACTGGGGATCGCATCTGGGCGGGGACAAGTCGCTGTTCGTGAACGCCGCCACCTGGGGCCTTGTCGTCACCGGCAAGCTGGTCGGCAGCGTCGATGATCGCGGCCTCGGCGCGGCGCTCACCCGTCTCGTCGCCCGCGCCGGCGAGCCGGTCATCCGCCGCGGCGTCGACCTTGCCATGCGAATGATGGGCGAGCAGTTCGTCACTGGCGAGACGATCAGGGAAGCACTTAAGCGCGCAAGGGAACTGGAGGCGAAGGGTTTCGCCTACAGCTATGACATGCTGGGCGAGGCGGCGACCACCGCCGCCGACGCGAAGCGCTATTATGCCGATTATGAGCAGGCGATCCACGCCATCGGCAAGGCGTCCGCCGGTCGCGGCATCTATGCGGGGCCGGGCATTTCGATCAAGCTGTCGGCGCTCCACCCCCGCTATGTCCGCGCGCAGGCCGACCGGGTCATGGCTGAACTACTGCCCGCCGTGAAGCAACTGGCGCTGCTGTCCAAGGGCTACGACATCGGCCTCAATATCGACGCGGAGGAGGCTGATCGGCTCGAATTGTCGCTCGACCTGCTGGAAAGCCTGGCGCTGGACCCGGATCTGGCGGGCTGGAACGGCTTGGGCTTCGTGGTGCAGGGCTATGGCAAGCGCTGCCCCTTCGTCATCGACTGGATCGTCGATCTCGCCCGCCGCGCCGACCGTCGCATCATGGTGCGCCTCGTCAAGGGCGCCTATTGGGATGCGGAGATCAAGCGGGCGCAGGTCGACGGCCTGCCCGACTTCCCGGTCTATACCCGCAAGGTCCATACCGACGTCGCCTATGTCGCCTGCGCGCAGAAGCTGCTCGCCGCGCCGGACGCCGTTTTCCCGCAATTTGCGACCCATAATGCCCAGACCCTGGCGACCATCTACCATCTCGCCGGTCCCGACTTCCAGATCGGCCGATATGAGTTCCAGTGCCTCCACGGCATGGGAGAGCCGCTCTACGAACAGGTGGTCGGCGCGGCGAAGCTGAACCGTCCGTGCCGCATCTACGCGCCGGTCGGCACGCATGAGACTTTGCTCGCCTATCTGGTCCGCCGCCTGCTGGAAAATGGCGCGAACAGCAGCTTCGTCAACCGCATCGCCGATCCCAATGTCTCGGTGGAGGAGATGATCGCCGATCCGGTCGATGTCGTGCGCGCCATGGCCCATCCCGGCCAGCATCATGACCAGATTGCGCTGCCCGCCGACCTTTATCCCGACCGCCGCAATTCGGACGGCCTCGACCTCAGCAACGAAGCCACGCTTGCCAGCCTGGGTGAGGCGCTGCGCCATAGCGCGACGATCCGCTGGACGGCTGCGCTCGAAGATGCTGCCGGTCCTGCCCGGACTGTGTTCAATCCCGCCGATCATCGTGATGTGGTGGGGCGCGTCACCGAAGCGACGCCGGAAGAAGCTCGCGTCGCCGCCATCCGCGCCGCCGCCTCGCTTTGGCCGACCATCCCGGTCGCCGACCGCGCCGCCGCGCTGGATCGCGCTGCCGACGCGATGCAGGCGCGGATGCCGATCCTGCTCGGCCTCATCGTCCGTGAAGCGGGCAAGTCGCTGCCCAACGCCATCGCCGAAGTGCGGGAGGCGATCGACTTTCTGCGCTATTATGCCGCGCAGGCGCGCACGACTTTCGGCCCGGCGCAGCAGGCGCTTGGCCCCGTCACCTGCATCAGCCCGTGGAACTTCCCGCTCGCCATCTTCACGGGGCAGGTCGCCGCGGCGCTGGTCGCGGGCAATCCGGTGCTCGCCAAGCCGGCCGAGGAAACCCCGCTGATCGCGGCGGAGGCCGTCCGCCTGCTGCACGAAGCCGGGGTTCCCGCCGATGCGCTGCACCTCCTCCCCGGCGACGGCAGGATCGGCGCGGCGCTGGTGGCTGCGCCCGAAACCGCCGCCGTCATGTTCACCGGATCGACCGAAGTCGCCCGCCTGATCCAGCGCCAACTCGCCACCCGCCTTTCGCCTACCGGCCGTCCCATCCCCCTGATCGCCGAAACCGGCGGCCAGAATGCGATGATCGTGGACAGCAGCGCGCTCGCCGAACAGGTGGTGGCCGACGTCATCGCCTCCGCCTTCGACAGCGCGGGCCAGCGCTGCTCGGCCTTGCGCATCCTCTGCCTGCAGGAGGATGTCGCCGACCGCACGCTGACGATGCTGAAGGGCGCGCTGGCCGAACTGCGCATCGGCCGCACCGACGCGCTGAAGGTCGATATCGGCCCGGTCATCACCGCCGAGGCGCGCGACGGCATCAATGCCCATATCGACGCGATGGCGACGCTGGGGCGTAAGGTCGAGCAGAGCGTGCTGCCGGCCGAGGCCGTGCACGGCACCTTCATTCCCCCGACGATCATCGAGATCGACTCGATCGCGGACCTCAGCCGCGAAGTCTTCGGCCCGGTCCTCCACGTCCTGCGCTTCCGGCGCGACCGGCTCGATGCGCTGGTGGATCAGATCAACGCCACCGGCTACGGCCTGACCTTCGGCCTGCACACCCGTCTCGACGAGACGATCGCCCGCGTCACCGCCCGGGTGAAGGTCGGCAACATCTATGTGAACCGCAATGTCATCGGCGCGATCGTAGGGGTGCAGCCCTTTGGCGGCTGCGGCCTGTCGGGCACTGGTCCCAAGGCGGGCGGGCCGCTCTATCTGGGGCGGCTGGTCGCCACGCCCCCGGTCTTCGCCGCCCGCATCAGCCATTTGCGCTCGCCGCTCCACGCCTTCGCCGACTGGCTCGACAGCCAGGGCGAGGGGGATGCCGCCACGCAGGCGCGCCGCACCGGCGACGCATCGGCGTTGGGCGTCGAACTGGCGCTGCCCGGCCCAGTGGGGGAACGCAATCTCTATGCCCTGCATCCGCGCGGCCGCATCCTGCTGCGCCCGGCGACACGGCAGGGGCTGTTCCGCCAGATGGGCGCCGTCCTCGCCACCGGCAATCATGGCGTGGTGCAGGGCATGACGGTTCCGCCGGGTCTGCCTGCCGAAGTCGCCGCCTGCTTCGGCACCGACGCCACCGGCCATTATGCCGCCGCGCTGGTGGAGGGCGACGCCGCCAAGATCGCGGCCACCGGCCAGTGCGTCGCCGATCTGCCCGGTCCGATCGTGTCGGTCCATGCCGACGATCATGGCCATGGCTATTGCCTCGACTGGCTGCTGGAGGAACAGTCGACGTCGGTCAACACGACGGCGGCGGGCGGCAACGCCAGCCTGATGATGATCGGCTGAGGGCGAGGGGGGCGGGCGCCCGCGTCGCCCGACGGATTTTCGCCTGACCGTCGCGGTTAACGAAAAAATAAAGGGAAAATGCGAAGACCGGGAGAAATCGGAGATCTGCCCATTTGCGCGCCCTGAAAACATTGCTGGAAAAGCGGGCGCAGCAGCCGAGCCAGGAAGCGGACGTGCGTCGCAGCCTGATCGAATCCCTCTATGCCTCGCCTGCATCGCTCACGATCGGCGCGGTGACGGGCGTGGCGGTCGGACTGGTCGTCGCCAGCCTCTCACCCGGCGGGGCAATCCATGGCGTGGTGACTTTGCTCTGCATCGTCGCGACGCTGCGCGTCATTTCGGCCGTCTTCTTCCATCGCCAACTGGTGCGCGGCACGGCCGTCGCCTCGCGCGGCTGGGAACTGGCCTATGAACTGGGCGCCTGGGTCTATGCCGGGCTGCTCGGCCTGATGGCGTTCGTGTCGCTCGTCGGCTCGGGCAACAGCGTCATCCACATGCTGACCGTGTCGATGGCGACGGGCTATGCCGGCGGTATTTCCGGCCGCAATGCGGGTCGGGTGCAGATCGCCATCGGGCAGGTCTGCCTCACCCTGTTGCCGACGGCCACCGGCCTGTGGCTCGAAGGCTCCACCGGCTATCGCGTCCTTTCGATCGCCATGGTGATGATGGTGCTGGGACTGGCTGAAATCAGTTCGACCACGCATCGCATCGTCGTTCAGGCGCTGCTCGGCAAGCGGGACAAATCGCTGCTGGCCGAAAAGTTCGAGCGGCTTGCCCGGTTCGACAGCCTAACCGGCCTCGAAAACCGGATGGCGATGCAGATGCGGTTGCGCGACATCTTCCAGACCAGCCAGAAGCGCAACGACGCCGTCGCGATCCTGTGGATGGATCTGGACCGCTTCAAGGAAATCAACGACTCGCTCGGCCATATGGTCGGCGACCAGCTATTGCGGGCGGTGGCCTACCGGCTGACCGAAGTCGTGCAGGAAAGAGGCAAGATCGCGCGCTTCGGCGGCGACGAATTCGTCATCATTTGCCCCGACACCGACAGGGTGACGGCCGCCGGCATCGCCCAGGAACTGATCGCCTATTTCGCCCATGGTTTCGACCTGGGCGAAAATCATCTCCAGGTGACAGCCTCGATCGGCTATGCCGTCGCGCCGCAGGATGGGCGCGACATGGACGAGCTGATGCAACATGCCGATCTGGCGCTCTATGAAGCCAAGGGGGAGGGGCGCAACCGTTCCGCCAGCTTCAACTGGTCGCTCAAGGAGCGGTTCAACCGCGTGCATGAAATTGAAACAGGCCTGCGCCGCGCGCTCGATGCCGGCGAACTCAAACTGCTGTTCCAGCCGATCGTCGACCTCGCCACTGGCGAGATCGACGCCTGCGAAGCGTTGCTGCGCTGGGATCATCCGGTGCTGGGCGCCATCCCGCCATCGGAGTTCATTCCGATCGCGGAAAACATCGGCATGATCGAGGCGATGACCGGCTGGGTGCTGCGTCAGGCCTGCATCGCCGCGGCGTCCTGGCCAGGCGAAGTGCGCATCGCCATCAATATCTCGCCCGCCTCGCTCAAGTCGGCGGAACTGCCCGGTTATGTCATCGCCGCGTTGCTGGAAACCGGCATTTCCGCGCGTCGGCTGGAACTGGAAGTGACCGAATCCATCTTCCTGGACGATAGTGGCCAGACCAATGCCATTTTGCGCGAATTGCAGAGGATCGGCCTGCGGCTGGCGCTCGACGATTTCGGCACCGGCTATTCGTCGCTCTCCTATCTGCGTTCCTACCGTTTCGACACGCTCAAGGTCGACCAGAGCTTCATGGCGGGGGTCAGCGCCAATGCCGAGGACCGCGCGATCGTCCACGCCATCGGCAAACTGGCGCGCGACCTGTCGATGGATACGGTGGCCGAGGGGATAGAGACGCAGGACCAGCTTCGCCACGCGCGCGAAGCCGGCTTCACTAATGTGCAGGGCTATCTCTTCAGCCGCCCCGTCGTGAGCGAACGTATTGCCGAGATGATCGCCGCCGGCCCGCTCGAAGGGGCCGAGCGCCCGGACCCGGTCGTTCACACGCGCCGCCGCCGGGCCTGACCATCGCTGTTCATCGCGTTTCGCGCCCGCGGGGACCGACGCGGACGGCTTTCCGAATATCTCAGGGTCCTAGCGCAGCCGGGTTTGCGCGGTCGCCAGCCGCCGCATCATCCGCAGGTCGCGATCGGACAGCGAC
This sequence comes from Sphingobium sp. WR1, assembly GCF_059693745.1. Classification (NCBI taxonomy): domain Bacteria; kingdom Pseudomonadati; phylum Pseudomonadota; class Alphaproteobacteria; order Sphingomonadales; family Sphingobiaceae; genus Sphingobium; species Sphingobium sp. WR1. The sequence continues at coordinate 45,576 of NZ_JCATID010000008.1, forward strand.
AGGGCCGTCTCGGTCCAGATTTCGACAATGTCGGTCAGTTCGGTCAGCGTCATCGGATTGACCCGCCGTCCGGCGCGGTTGATGCCGACATAGCCGGCATGGTGCGACATATGCTCGCTGATCCAGCGCGCCGTCGCCTCCTCCCCATCGCCGGTGTCGACCACTTGTGTGACGATCCCCATCTCGAACATCTCGTCGGCGGTGTAGATGCGTCCATCCGCGAGCATCTGCCGCGCCAGCACCGGGCCGACCCTGCGCTGGAGGATCGAATAGGCGCCCATGCCGGGGAAGAGGCCGAACAGCACTTCGGGCAGGCCGAACCGGGCTTGCCGCTCCGCGATGATGACGTCGAAGCACATCAGCGCTTCCAGCCCGCCGCCCAGCGCATCGCCCTGGGCCAGGCCGATATTGATGATGTTCATGTCGTTGCAATGCCAGATGCGATCGACGATCTCGCAACAGGCGACGCCATATTTCAGCAGCGTCTCGCGGTCGCGCCGCTGGATGCATTCGGCGAACATCTCCAGATCGCCGCCCAGGTTGAACACGCCGGGGAAGCGCGACCCCAGCACCATGAACTTCAACATGCCGCCCTTGTCGCCGAAAACCTGGCGGCTTTCGCGCTGCCACGCCATCGTGTCGCGAATCAGGCCCATGTTGGAGTTGGGCCGTTCGAGCGGCGTCATGAACGCCCAGAGCGTCGCCAGTTTCTCATCCCAACGCACGTCGATCTGCCCCAGGTCGAACAGAGTCGACTGGCGCATCGCGGCCGCGAGCGGCGTTTCCGTAACGGCAGGCGAGATATGGTCGCCGCTGTCGCCAAAATGGTCTTCGGAGACGGCTTCGGCATCATCTCGCGTCGGACTAAAGCGTCCTGAATCAATCATCTGCGCCCCCAATTTGCTATTCCGAATGAACGGATCAGGCTCGCCGGCATGATGCAACCAAGTGACCAATTATTGACAGGCCATTAACCATTTTTATTGGAGACTGTTGCAGGGAGGTCGCCGCAAATTGGCCCAAAACGGAGACGATGTGACGCGAATGCCACATAAATTTTTTCAGCCATCCGCAGAGGCCAGGCTCAGGGCTTTGTTAACCTTCATTATTTATTCCCGTCTCCATGATCGAGCCGCGCCCTGAATCGCCCCGCGTCATCCTTGCCCTGCACGATGAGCAGGGGGAGCCATGGCCGCTTCATCTGTCCGCCGACTGTCTGCGCTTCGTTGGACCCTATCGCCGCGTCCAGGGCTTCAACATCGATGCGATGGCATTGTTCGAAGGCGTGCGCCGGGCCGGCTGAGTCGCGCGCCGACCGGCCATTCTTGTGCGCGACGCTGTTCGCCCGTAGAGCGCCGGCATGACAAAGCCTCGTTTTTCCTTTTCGATCAGCGCAATTGACGGCAAGGCGCGCACCGGCGCGATCCAGATGCGCCGTGGCGAAATCCGCACCCCCGCCTTCATGCCCGTGGGCACCGCCGCCACCGTGAAGGCGATGCGTCCGGCCGAAGTGCACGCGACCGGCGCCGACATCATCCTGGGCAACACCTATCATCTCATGCTGCGGCCGGGCGCGGAGCGCATGGCGCGGCTGGGCGGGCTGCACGGCTTCATGGGCTGGGAGCGGCCGATCCTGACCGACAGCGGCGGCTATCAGGTGATGAGCCTGTCCGCCCTTACCAGGATGAGTGAGGAGGGCGTCGCCTTTTCCAGCCATATCGACGGGTCGAAGCATATGCTGACCCCTGAACGCTCGATGGAAATCCAGCGGCTGCTCGACAGCGATATCGTCATGGCGTTCGACGAATGCACTAAAAATGGCTGCACCCATGACGAGGCCGCCAGGTCGATGGAACGCTCGATGCGCTGGGCGAAGCGCTCGCGCGACGGCTTCGACGCAGGCGGCGATCATGCGGAACGGGCCGCCCTGTTCGGCATCCAGCAGGGATCGCTCGACGAAGGACTGCGCCGCATTTCGGCGGAGAAGCTGATCGAGATCGGCTTTGACGGCTATGCCGTGGGGGGCCTCGCGGTGGGCGAAGGGCAGGAGGCGATGTTTGCCACGCTCGACTTCGCGCCGGACATGCTGCCGCAGGACAAGCCCCGCTACCTGATGGGCGTGGGCAAGCCCGACGATATCGTCGGCGCGGTCGAGCGGGGCATCGATATGTTCGACTGCGTGTTGCCGACCCGATCGGGCCGCAACGGTCAGGCCTTCACCTGGGCCGGTCCGCTCAACATCCGCAACGCCAAGTTCGCCGAGGATCTGGGGCCGCTCGATCCGCGCTGTGAATGCCCGGTCTGCGCGACCTGGAGCCGCGCCTATCTCCATCATCTGGTGAAGGCGGGCGAGATGCTGGGCGCCATGCTGATGACCCAGCACAATATCCATTTCTATCAGGCACTGATGCAGGGCCTGCGCGACAATATCGCTGCCGGCACGCTGGCCGGCTTCACCGCCGACTTCCGCCGCGATTATAGGCGTGTCTGACGGTCGGGGATGATCGTGATGGCGATGGCGAAAGACCCCGACTCGCCGTCCTGCTCCAGCGGTGCGCGCAACTGGCGCGACAGGCCGGTCAGCACGCGGCGATATCGGTCATCCAGAAGATCGGTCATCGCCTCGGATTCGCTGAGGCCCGCTGATCGAACCTCCAGCACGGCGCGATTCTCCGCGTCGGCCTGCTGCTGAACCGAAATCCGCATCCCGCCCTGCGGCGCGAGCTGCATCGCCAGTTCCACAAGTTCCGTCACCAGGAAAGCGACCGGCACGGCCACGTCCTGGCTGATATGCAGGTCGTCACTGTCGATCTGGATGCCGAAGCGGCGGGCATCGGACGGCGCGGTGCCGCGCAGGCTGGCGGACAATTCGCTGATCAACGGGCGCACGCCGACGCCGCGATTATCCTCCAGTTCGGCGAAATGGTTGCGATGCACGACCGACAGCGCGTCGACGCGACGCTGGATCGACGCATAGGCCTCGACCGCTTCGGGATCATGAGCGGAGCGGGCGTGCAGATTGATCAGGCTGGCGATGATCTGCAGGTTGTTCTTGACCCGGTGATGCACCTCGCGGGTCAGCTTGCGCTGGGTGTCCAGCCCTTCGGCCATTTCCGCCTCATGGGTGGCGACATCCTCGCTGATCTCGCGGAACGTATCGCCCAGCGCCACGATCTCCTGCGCGGGCGTGCGCACCCGCCGCATCGGTTCCAGCACCTCGCCGGGATGATAGCTGGCGACCGCACGCCGCAGCAGCACCAGCGGGCGGATGAGCAGGCGGTTGACCACGAACCAGCCGATCGCGGCTGCGGCGAACCACATCACCAGCGGCAGGAAGAGGGACAGGGTGCGCGCCAGCGTTGCGGGCGGATCGCTTACCGTCATGGTCAGCACGATGTCCGGCGGATCGATGCGGGCGGACAGGCTGGTTTTATGGCCGTAGATGAGTGGGGCACTGGGGCGGCTGATGATCAACTGACTGTCGCCCTGACGCAGGCTCAATTGCCGGTTCTGAAGCGCTGTGGCGGGATCGGCGACGCTCTCCAGATGGAGCCGCGAATAATAGACGAGGCCCACCAGCCGATTGTCGCGACTCTTGATCCGGGTCACGAGATAGGGCGTGTCCGTCAATATTTGCGCCGGCGGCCCCGTGAAGCGTTCGCGCGGGTCCAGCCCATCCGGCTCGGCCCGGCGGGATCCGCATATCCGCTTGCCAGCCCGGTCATAGATATAGAAAAGCCCGCCTTCGGCGTCGTTGGATGTCAGGAACAGGTCCAGCCGGTCGCAAATACGGGTATCGAGGGCATCCAGGCCATTGATGGTCAGCTGGATCGCCGTGCGGTCGGATTGCAGGTCGGCGGTCATCTTGCGCGCGCTCTGCGTGACGGCGACGCGCAGCAGCGCCTCTTTTTCCAGGTCGGCCGTGCGGATTGCCTGCAATGACGCGATCAGCGCGATCAGGCCGAGCGGCAGGAGCGCGAGCGTCAGGATGAGGAACATCTTGACGCCGGTGGAGCGGAAGAAGTTGGCAAGCGGTTCCGTCAGCGACCGGGCCGCCGGAGGAAGACTGCCCCCGGTCATGATGACGTCAATCCAATTTGCTCAAAAGATCCAGCATTTCCGCGGGAATATCTTCGTCCACCGCACGCTGGTAGACGGTGCGCAACACCTGGGACACATGGCCTTCATTCTTGGCGCTGGCGCTGCGATTCTTGCGCGAAGGCGATTTCGCGCCTTTCCCGCCTTCTCCCGCTGACCGTCGTTCCGTTGTTGAAGAAACCAAAATCTGCCCCTTTGAAGCAATCTCAATCACGCCGGCCTGCCCGTATTCGCGGGAATCGCGCGGGACGTCAATTCATCGTCCCGTATAATGGCTGCGAAATTCACGATATCGTCGAAAAAACCATATGGCTGCGAAACAATTTTGCGCTTCGATGGTTCCGATACGCGAAGCGTTTTTTTGACGCCACCGGCCATGGGCGGGACGAAGGGGGGCGGGGGGTTGCCATCGCAGCATGGACATTCCATCCTTCCTTTCCTCCGTCCGCGGGCCGGAGAGTGTTGGCCTGTTATCGGGCAGGGAGAAGATTTGACGATGTCGCTTGGACAGAAACTCCACCCCCATCTTCCGTTTCTGCGGCGCTATGCCCGCGCGCTGACGGGCAGCCAGGCGCATGGCGACGCCTATGTCCGCGCCACGCTGGAGGCGATCGTCGCTGCGCCGGAGGAGTTTCCGTCCGACGTCGATCCGCGCCTTGGCCTCTACAAGACTTTCCACGCCATCTGGTCCTCCTCGCATCTGGACGATGTGCCGCTGACCGCCGGCGACGGGCGTGAGGCGATTGCCCAGGCGCGGCTGGGCCGCCTGACCCCGCTGCCGCGCCAGGCGCTGCTGCTGACGGCGCTCGAAGGCTTCACGGTCGATGACGTCGCCTATCTGGTCGGTCTGGACGGCGCCGATGTCGAGGGACTGGTTGAGGAAGCCTTGACCGAAATCGAGGCGCAGACGCGCGCCAAGGTTCTCATCATCGAGGACGAACCGATCATCGCGATGGACATCGAAACCATCGTCCGCGACCTTGGCCATGAAGTCACCGCCATCGCCGTCACGCGCGAGGATGCGGTGCGCGAAGCCATGGCGGAGCGGCCGGGACTGGTTCTGGCCGACATCCAGCTCGCCGATGATTCGAGCGGTATCGACGCGGTGAAGGATATTCTCGCGGAGATTTCGGTGCCTGTGATCTTCATCACCGCCTTCCCCGAACGCCTGCTGACCGGCGAACGGCCGGAGCCGACCTTCCTCATCACCAAGCCATTCCAGCGTGCGACGGTGAAGGCGGCGATTTCCCAGGCGCTCTTCTTCGACGAAGCGACGGCGCCCGCCTGACCGCCCTTTTGCGGACAGGACGGAACTCCCGGTCGACGGTCGCGTTAATGAACCGTAACGATCGGGAGACGTGCCATGGTTGACCATGAACAGCACATCGCGACCGACAAGGCTCGGGCAGGCTCCAAGGAGCATGTCGTGCGATATGTCCTCGGCATCTCGCTGGCTCTGGCAGTCATCGCGATGCTGGCCCTGCTCTGGATGTGATCCCTGGATGAGGCCTTTGGATGTGTTTGGGCGTGGACGGGGCGCAGGGTTTTGACGATAAACGGTTTAGGATACGGGCGCATTTATGGCTTTGACGACGTCGGTTCATGCGACGAGGGCGACAGCCAGCACGGGGGTTGTTCCCATGAATGAAGACGTTGGTGGCGCCGAGGAGCGGGCCGCACTGTCGGATGCGGATTTCAAGCGCGAGCTTGCGGCCGTCATCCCTCATCTGCGCGCATTTGGCCGCTCATTGTCAGGGAACCGCGATATCGCGGACGACCTGGTTCAGGAAACCCTGTTGAAGGCATGGGCGGCGCGGGCGCGTTTCCAGGCGGGCACCAATATGCGGGCCTGGACCTTCATCATCCTGCGCAACCATTATCTTTCGCAGATGCGGCGCTCGCGTTTCCGCGGCGACTGGGACGATCTGACGGCAGACCGCATCCTCGCGGCGCCGGCGGGGCAGGACAAGCATGTCGAACTCAGCGACATGCAGCGCGCCCTGCTGCAATTGCCCCAGCCGCAGCGCGAAGCATTGATTCTGGTCGGGGCGGGCGGTTTCGCCTATGAAGAAGCGGCGGAGATTTGCGGCGTCGCGGTCGGGACGATCAAGAGCCGCGTCGCGCGCGGCCGGGCCGCGCTGGAGCAGATATTGGAGAATGGCGATCTCCCCTCGCGCCGCAGCCAGGTCACGACCGATTCGGCGGTGCTTGACGAGATCATGGAGGATGTCGATCGTCTGAGCCGCGGCGTCGAAAGCCATTCGGACGAAGAGGACTGACGATCGGAACGCTTCGGCATGGCGCTTCGCAGTCCCAGGGAGGAGAGAAGCGATATGGACGAAGATCCCCTTGCCCCACGGGAACCGCCTGGCGGCGATGAGAAGCCGATGCGCTCGCGCGGCGGCAGCGTGGTATTCGCCCTGGTTGCGCTGGCCCTGATCCTGGCGATCGCCTTTTTCTATCTGACCAATGAGCGGCGGCAAGATCGGCAGGCGGACAAGCTGACCCAGGCGGCGGGCGCCGTCGACAACGCCGCCGCCGTGGTGGGTGACGCGGCGGAGAAGGCGGCGGACCAATTGCGCAACCGTAACTGACGGCCTGAACCGTGCCCTTGCCGGCAGATCCCTAGCGCCGGATTCAGAATTTCTTCGTCATTTTCCGACAGGATGGTCAGCGTCGGATTTCCTTACAATCTTCTGTAAGGCGCTGTCCGGTGCAACTAGGGATTCGCGGTCGGACGGCAGCGGAAAAAACGCGACGATGATCAGGCTGTTCAAACATTATGTGCCGCACGCGGTGTTGCTGCTGGGGCTGCTCGATTTCATGCTGCTGCTTGCGGCGGCGGAAGCGGGCTGGATCCTGCGCGCCCACCAGATCGGCATGACGGTTGACCCTGTCGTCACCCGGATCGGCCCGCTGCTCAGCTTTGCCGCCGCCATCCAGACCGCCATGATCGCCGTGGGCGTCTATGGCCCCGAATCCCTTCAATCGATCCGTTTCGCCTTCGCGCGGCTTCTCGTGGCAGTGTCGCTTGGCGTGATCTTTCTCTCCGTCCTCTATTTCCTGCTACCGGGCATGACGCTTTGGCGGTCCAATTCGCTCTACGCCATGGGCTTGTCGCTCTCGCTGCTCCTGCTTGTCCGGCTGCTGCTCGGCTCGATCCTGGGGGGCGAAGCCTTCAAGCGGCGGCTGGTGGTGCTGGGCGCGGGCCATCGCGCCGATCGCATCCGCGAACTGGAACGGCGCAGGGGCTCGGGCTTTCTCGTCGTCGGCTATATCGCGATGAATGACGGCACGCAGGTGATTGAGGAAGCGATCAACCGCAGCGCGGTTTATAATCTTGCCGATTTCGTCGTCCGCCTGAACGCCAGCGAAGTCGTGCTGGCGCTGGAGGAACGGCGTAACGCCATTCCCATGGCGGACCTCCTGCGCATCAAGACGACCGGCGTCCATGTGAACGACCTGTCCAGCTTTCTGGAGCGCGAGACGGGCCGCGTCGACCTGGCCAGCGTCAACCCCAGCTGGCTGATCTTCTCCGACGGTTTTTCCGCCGGCCGCCGTCTGTCCAGCATTGCCAAGCGGCTGTTCGACATCGTCGCCAGTCTGATCCTGCTGATCCTGACAGGCCCGATCATCCTGTTCGCCGCGCTGCTCGTCAAGCTCGACAGCAAGGGGCCGGCCTTTTACCGCCAGCAGCGCGTCGGTCTTTACGGCCAGGAATTCTGGATCGTTAAGTTGCGTACCATGCGCCAGGACGCTGAAGTCGCAGGCCAGGCGGTCTGGGCGGAAAAGGATGATCCGCGCATCACGCGGCTGGGCTATTGGCTGCGGAAACTCCGTATCGACGAACTGCCGCAGACCTGGACGGTGCTGAAGGGCGAAATGAGCTTCGTCGGCCCGCGCCCCGAACGCCGCCAGTTCGTCGAGGATCTGGAACAGCATCTGCGCTATTATGCCGAACGCCATATGGTGAAGCCCGGCATCACCGGCTGGGCGCAGATCAACTATCCCTATGGCGCATCGATCGAGGATGCCCGGCACAAGCTGGAATATGACCTCTATTATGCCAAGAACTACACGCCCTTCCTCGATCTGCTGATCCTCCTCCAGACCGCGCGGGTCATCCTCTGGCCCGACGGCGCGCGCTGAGGGGCGGGGCGTGGGCGTCCTCCTGCAATTTATCGGCGACTGGGGCCATGCGCTGGCGGCGGTGCTGTTCGCCGCGCTCGGCATCTTCCTGCTGCGCCGGCGCGAGGAAGCGATCGATCTGCGCATGTTGGCGGGCGCGCTGCTGCTCACCTCCTGCTGGGCGCTCTACGTCTCGTTCGGCGGCGTGTCGAAACCGCTGTCGGGCGTGGGCGAAAGCATCCGCAACGCCGCCTGGCTGCTCGCCCTGTTCGCGATGCTGCGCCGTGGCCCTGTCGGCCGCTCCGGCCCGATCGGTGCGGTAGCCGCCGTCTATGCGGCGGTCGCCGGCCTGATCCTGCTTCAGACCTTCACCGATCTTGCCTGGCGGCAATTGCCGGTCGACAGCGACATACATGACGCGCTCGTCACCTGCTCGCTGATCCTGCGCATGATGACCGCGATCGGCAGCCTGCTGTTGGTTCATCAGCTCTATACCGCCTGGCCGTCGCGCGAACGGGGCAGGGTGGCGCTGTTGCTCGGCGCACTGGCGGCGATGTGGACCTATGATCTCAGCCTCTACGCCATCAGCTATTTCGCGATCGATCGGGTGAGCGAACTCTATGCGCTGCGGGGCTTGCTGATGGCCCTGCTCGCGCCGGTCATCGCCATCGGGATGCGCAAGGACATGGCCGGGCGGTTGCAATTGTCGCGCACGCTGACCGTCCAGTCGCTCTCCATCTTCGCGGTCGCCCTCTACGTCGTGATCATCACCGCGGCGGCGGTGCTGATCGAGCTGATCGCCGGTCCCTATGCCCGGCTGGTGGAGATCGGCGCGGTCTTCTTCACCGCCGTAACCGCACTGGTGTTGCTGCCCTCGCCGCAGATGCGCGCGCTGTGGAAGGTGCAGGTCGCCAAGCATTTCTTCCAGCATCGCTACGACTATCGCACCGAATGGATGCGCTTTGGCGAGACGATCGCCCGCCCCGGCGAAGATCCCGCGCCGCTCGGTCAGCGCGTGGCGAAGGCGGTCGCCGACATCACCGATTCCCCCGCCGCCATGCTGCTGTTGCGCAACGAGCAGGGCGGGCTGGCTTTCGAAACCCACTGGAACTGGAGCGGTGACTTGCCCGAAGCGGCGACGCTCTCGCCCGAACTGGTCGCCTGGCTGGAGGAAAGCGGCTGGGTATTGGACCTTGCCAAGGCCGATCATGCGCCCCCGCCGCCCGACTGGGTCATGCAGGACGGACGCGCCTGGGCGCTCGCCCCGCTGATCCATTATCATCGGCTGATCGGCGCGATCCTGCTCGCGCGCCCGCCGATCGACCGGCGGCTCGACTGGGAGGATTTCGATATGCTGCGCGCCGCCGGGCGGCAGGCCGCAACCTATATCAGCGAGGCGCAAGGCCAACAGGCGCTGGACGATGCGCGGCGCTTTGACGAATTCAACCGCCGCTTCGCCTTCATCGCGCACGACATCAAGAATCTGGTGAGCCAGCTGTCCCTGCTGTCGCGCAATGCGGAGCGCCATGCCGACAATGCCGAATTTCGCGCCGACATGGTGCTGACGCTCAGGGAATCGGTCGGCAAGATGAACGACATGCTCGCCCGCCTGTCGCAGCACAACAAAAGCCGGCGAGAAGAGCCGCGCCCGATGGCGCTGCGCGATCTGCTCGATCAGGTCGCCCGGACCCGCGCCCGCCAGCATCCCGTGCATGTCGTCGGCGCCGCGCCCATGGCGATCGCCGATCCCGTGCGCGTCGAGCAGATTCTCATCCACCTGATGCAGAACGCCATCGACGCCAGTCCGCCCGACAGTCCGGTCGAATTGCGCCTTTCCGCCGATGCGCGCGACGCCATCGTCGAAGTGATCGACAAGGGCAGCGGCATGAGCGCCGAATATGTCCGCCGCGACCTGTTCAAGCCCTTTTCCTCCAGTAAGGCGGGCGGTTTCGGCCTCGGCGCGTTCGAGGCGCGCAGCCTGGCCGAAGCGATGGGCGGACGGATCGAGGTCGAAAGCCAGCTCGGGCTGGGCAGCCGCTTCACCCTGCGCCTGCCGCTGGCGCCCCGCATAGACACAGAAAAGGCCGCCTGATGAGTGATACGCGCCCCAAATTGCTGATCGTGGAGGATGATCCGGGCCTTCAGCGGCAACTGCGCTGGGCCTATGAGGATTATCAGCTGTTCATCGCCGGTGACCGTCAGGAAGCGATCGAGATGCTGCGGTCGGAAACCCCGGACGTGGTGACGCTGGACCTTGGCCTGCCGCCCGATCCCGACGGCACCAGCGAGGGTTTCGCGACCCTGACGGAGATGCTGAGGATCAAGCCCGACACCAAGGTGATCGTCGCATCGGGCCATGGCGCGCGCGAAAGCGCGCTGGATGCGATCGCGGGTGGCGCCTATGACTTCTACCAGAAGCCGGTCGATATCGACGAACTCGGCCTCATCGTCCGCCGCGCCTTCCATGTTCATGCGCTGGAACGGGAAAATGCCCGCCTTGCCGAAACCGCGCCGGCCGACGGGCGGGTGCTGGGGCGCCTGATCACCGGCGCGCCGGAAATGATGAAGGTCGCCCGCACCATCGATCGCGTCGCCAACGCCGATGTTTCCGTGCTGCTGCTGGGCGCGAGCGGCACCGGCAAGGAATTGCTGGCGCAGGGGCTGCACGACGCCAGCCCGCGCCGCAAGGATGCCTTTGTCGCGATCAACTGCGCCGCTATTCCCGAAACCCTGCTGGAATCAGAATTGTTCGGGCATGAAAAGGGCGCCTTCACCGGCGCGATCAAGACCACGCCCGGCAAGATCGAACAGGCGCAGGGCGGGACGCTCTTTCTGGACGAAGTGGGCGACATTCCGCTCCCGCTTCAGGTGAAGCTGCTCCGCTTCCTTCAGGAGCGCGTGATCGAACGGATCGGCGGACGCCAGCCGATCGCCGTCGACACCCGCATCGTTTGCGCCACCCACCAGAACCTGGACGAGATGATCGCCGCCGGCGCCTTCCGCGAGGATCTCTATTATCGTCTTGCCGAAATCGTCGTGCGCATCCCCGCGCTCCGGGACCGGCCAGGCGACCCTGCGCTGCTGGCGCGTCATTTCCTGATGCGCTTTGCGCGCGAAATGAATCCGCAGGTCAAGGGGCTTGCCCCCGACGCGCTCGCCGCGCTTGACGCCTGGCCATGGCCCGGCAATGTTCGCGAGCTGGAAAATCGCATGAAACGGGCGATCATCATGGCTGACGGCAAGCTCATCACCGCGGCCGATCTCGACTTGGATGACGACCGGCTTGAAGGGGGAGACGTCGTGAACCTGAAGGCCGCGCGCGAAATGGCCGACCGTCGCGCCATCCGCCGCGCCATCGCGCGCACCGACGGCAATATCTCCGGCGCGGCTAAGATATTGGGAATCAGCCGGCCGACGCTCTACGACCTGCTCAAACAATATCAGATTCAGAACTGATCCATGCGCCGCTCCCGTCTCTTTCTGCTTGCCGGCGCGGCTGCCCTGATGCTCGGTGCGGCGGGCCTGTGGCAATGGCGCGCGCATGAACGCGACGGCAGCGCGGCGCTGGCGCGAGGCCTTGCCGCGCTCGACCGGGGCGACGCCCGCAGTGCGCGGGTCGAACTGATGAATGCGATCAAGGGCAATGGCCGGTCGGTGCAGGCCCATGCCGCGCAGGCCCGGGCGCTCGCCGAACTGGGCGACGGTGCCGGCGCGCAGGCGGAAGTGGAACGCGCCCGTTCGCTCGGCTGGCCCGCCGCCCAGGGCCGCGCCGTGATGGCGCAGGCGCTGTTGCTTCAGGGTGATCTCGACGGCGCGCTGCGCGAGGCGCGGGCGCCCGACGTGCCGCAGGCATCCATCGTCGCGGCGGCGCATGTGGTCGCGCGCGTCGCCCTGGCGCAGGGCGATCTGGGCAGCGCCCGCGCGACGCTGGACCGCAACCTGACGCTTGCCCCCGACGACGCCGAAAACTGGATCGAGCTTGGCCATTTCCGTCTCGCAACCGGGGATCAGGGTGGTGCAATCCAGGCGGCCGACCGCGCCGTGGCGCTCGCGCCCGCCAATGTTAAGGCGCTCACTCTGCGCGGCGAACTGACCCGCGCCCAATATGGGTTGATCGCCGCCATGCCCTGGTTCGACCGCGCGCTCGCCGTCAACCCGGACTCCGTGCCCACGCTGGAGCAATATGCGGCGACCCTCGCCGATGCGGGGCAGGCGAGCAAGGCGCTCAGCCTCTCGCGCCGCATCCTCGCGCTCGACCCGTCCAATCCGCGCGCCTGGATGATGCAGGCGGTGATGGCGGCGCGCGTGGGGAAGGCCGATCTGGCGCGATCCCTGCTGGACCGCACGCGCGGCCGGCTGGACGGCGAGCCGGCGACCCGGCTGCTGCGCGGCGTGCTGCATCTGGAGGATGGCAATGCCGTGCTCGCGGCCGAAGCGCTTGGGCCGCTGGTCGAAGCGCAGCCAGACAACCGCACCGCCCGCACCCTGCTCGGCCGCGCCTATTATCTGAATGGCGACTTCGCCTCCGCCGCGTCCACGCTCGCGCCGATCGTCGCCCAGCGCGACGCCGATCCCTATGTGCTGACGCTGGCGGCGCGCGCGCAGGAGGCATTGGGTGATCGCGCCATGGCGAACGACATGCTCGCCCGCGCCGACTGGCCGGTGCGCGCCGCCGCCGATCCCTTCGCCAGTCCGCGCGATGCCGTGCTGGCCGGCGGCCCGCCGCCCGCCAACGCCGCGACGGCAAGCGACAATATCCCCTATATCCGCGCGCTGCTCAGCACCGGTCGTGCCGCTGAGGCGCTTGCCCGCGCGCGCCTGCTCAGCCGCGCCAATCCCGGTGCGCCCGCCGCCTGGCTGATCCTGGGCGATACGCTGGGCGCCGCCGGACAGCCGCAACAGGCCGCGCGCGCCTATGAGGCCGGCGCCAATATCCGTTTCGACCGTGACGCCGCGCTGCGCCTGGCCGCCGCATGGGAGCGGGCGGGCGACCCGGCCCGCGCCGCGCAGGTCGTGCAACTATTCCTGACGCAGAACCCCAATGATGTGGAGGCGCAGCGCCTCGCGGCCGGCATCGCCATACAGGCGCAGGACTGGCGCCGCGCGCTGCGGATGCTGCGCGCGGTGCGGGGGCAGATCGGTGACAATGACGCGGTGCTGATGGCCGATCTTGCCCGCGCCGCGCTGGAAGGCGGCGATCGGGCGGCGGCGCGCGCCTATGCCGCCCATGGCTATCGTCTGATGCCGGGCAATCCGATGACCGCCGACATGCTGGGATGGGTCTTGCTGCGCACGGGGGAAAAGGGACCGGCGGCCGTCGATCTGCTCGAAAAGGCCGTCGCCATGGCGCCGGCCGCGCCCGCGCTGCAAATGCATCTGGGTCAGGCCTATGCCGCCGCCGGGCGCAAGGGAGAGGCGAAACTGGCGCTGGGCCGCGCGGCCGCTGTTCCGGGCTTCACCGGCCGGCAGGAAGCGCTTGCGGCGCTGGCGGCTCTATAAAACCTCCATTCGTTTCGAGCGTAGTCGAGAAACGAGAAAGATGCGCTATCCGTTTTTCGACTACGCTCGAAACGAACGGAACTTGCAGTCGCGGGCAGGATCAAGCCTTCGCCAAATCCAGTTCGTCGATCCGCAGCCCCAGCCGCTTGATCTGCGCTGCGACCGGGGGCCACACCGTTTCCAGGAAGCGCTCGCGCTCGGCGCTGCGCAGGCGGCGGGTCGCGCCGTCGGCGACGAACATGCCGACGCCGCGCTTCACGATCACCAGCCCGTCATCCTGAAAACTTTGATAGGCCTTGGCCACGGTCAGCGGATTGGCCCCTTGCGCCGCGGCAAAGGCGCGCACCGACGGGAGCAGGTCGCCATCGCTATAGTCCCCATCCAATATGGAGGCGGCAATAATCTCCCGCAGGCGGAGATAGACGGGTTTGGATTCGTCAGCCATAGTGCATCAGTGCCATAATACAGCCATGGGGGTCAAGCCATGCAATTACGCAATTTCCTTTGTCTGCGTAATTATCTGTCCCAATTGGATACGATGGCGTCATAATCTGGCCGTGGCCGTTCTTCCTGCGGCTTGCCGGGCGTTCCGATGAAGACGAAGCCGGCAATCTTCTCGCCTTCCTTCCCGAACGCGGCGCGCACATCCTCATTATAGCTCGGCCAACCCGTCAGCCATCCCCCGGCGAAGCCCAGTGCATGGGTGGCGTGGAGCAGGTTCATGATCGCTGCGCCCGCCGACAATTGCTGTTCCCAGAGCGGAATCTTGCTGTCCGCCACCGGGGCGGAGAGTGCGACCACCAGGGTCGGCGCCTGATGCGCGAACTGGTGCATCGCCTCGATCTCCAGCCGCCCGGCGTCGGGCTTTTCGGCGCGGTAGGCGCGCTCCAGCAGGGCGGCCAGCGCCGCGCGCCTGTCCTGCGGCACGATCACGAAGCGCCACGGCGCCAGCTTGCCATGATCGGGCGTGCGCAGCGCCACCTCCAATATCTGCCGCAGCTGGGCGTCATCGGGGCCGGGCGCAACCAGATCGCGGGGCTTGCCGGAACGACGGGTCTTGAGCAGGGCGAGCGGGGAGGAGAGGTCGTTGAACATCGCGCAGACAGATGGCGCGCGCCGTGCCGGAGCGCAAGGGCAGAGCGCCCTTTTGACAGGATGAACCCTTCCGCTCTAGGTTGCGCGCCATCCTGATCGGCGCCCCGGAGGCCCGACGCACAAGATATAATAAAGGGGCCTCAATGGCGACCTCGGACATGGTATCGGCGCAAGCGGGCAAGACCTGGCTTGGCCATCCGCGTGGGCTTTATCTGCTCTTCTTCGCGGAAATGTGGGAACGTTTTTCCTATTACGGGATGCGCGCCATCCTGATCTTCTATCTCACCAAACATTTCCTCTTCGGCGAGGACAAGGCCTATCTTCTCTATGGCGCCTATACCTCGCTGGTCTACATCACGCCGGTCATCGGCGGCTATCTGTCCGACCGGTTCCTTGGACCGCGCAAGGCGGTGCTGGCAGGGGGCGTGTTCATCGCCATCGGCCATTTCCTGATCGCCGTGACGGAAGGGCCGGGGGGACAGGACCCGCTTTTCCTCAACGGCTTCTATCTGGCGCTGGCCAGCATCATCGTCGGCACCGGCTTTCTGAAGGCCAATGTGTCGGTTCTCGTCGGCGAACTTTATCCGCGCGACGATCATCGCCGCGACCCGGCCTATTCGATCTTCTACATGGGCATCAACATGGGCGGGATGCTGGGGCCGATCGTCTGCGGTCTGCTCGGCGAACTGTGGGGCTGGAGCTGGGGCTTCGGCGCGGCGGGCGTGGGGATGCTGCTCGGCCTCGTCATGTTCGTTTGGCTGAAGCCGTGGCTGCTCGGCCGGGGGGAACCACCCGCGCCGCAGCAATTGCGTCAGCCGACCGCCGCCGGCCTCAGCCAGGAATGGACCATCTATCTCGGCGCCGCGCTGGCCGTGATCGCGATATGGAGCGTGATCCGCTACGCCGAACTGCTGGGCTATGCGCTGCTCGGCTTTTCCGCCCTGACCGTGATTTATATCCTCTGGCGGATCGTCGGCACGTTGGGCAGGGTCGATCGGGACCGTATGTTCGCCGCGCTCTTCCTGATCGCGCTCAACCCGCTTTTCTGGGGTCTGTTCGAACAGACCGGATCGTCGCTCAACATCTTCACCGACCGCAATGTCGATCGCAGCATATTGGGGTGGGATGTCCCGGCCTCGCTGTTCCAGTCGGTCAATTCGGTCTTCATCATCCTGTTCGCCCCGCTTTTCGCGCTACTCTGGACCTTTCTCGACAAGCGCCGGCTGGAACCGTCCTCGCCGGCCAAGTTCGGTATCGGCCTGATCCTGTGCGGCGCGGGCTTCCTGGTGCTGGTGGCGGGCGCGGCCATGGCGGGCGAAAATCTCACGCCGGTGATCTTCGTCTTTCTCATCTACCTCTTCCACACCATGGCTGAACTCTGCTTCTCGCCGGTGGGCCTGTCCGCGATGACGCGCCTTTCGGTGTCGTCCATGGTGGGCCTCGTCATGGGCACATGGTTCCTCGCCATGGCGGCGGGCAATTTCATCGCCGGGCTCATCGCCCGCGCGACCGGCAGCGGGGAAGCCGGGAATGTCACGCAAGTGCTTGACGTCTATACGCAAATCGGTTGGTTTGCGGTCATCGTTGGAGGGCTGGTGCTGCTCGTTTCGCCCTATGTGAAACGGATGATGCATCTCGACACCCTATCCTCGAACAGGGAGGAAGATTGATGAACATAGGCGGCAAATGGCTGCTGATCGCGGCGTTGCTGGCGGGGACCGCCGGCGCGCAAGCGGCGAAGAAGGAAAGGGATGAAGCGCCTGCCGGACAGGGATCGTCGGCCGAACCCGAAAACCCCTATCCCTCCACCTACAAGCCCTATCCCGGCCGCCCCACGGTGATTCGTGGCGCGACCATCTTCGACGGGGAAGGGGGACGCATCGACAATGGCGTGGTTTTCCTGTCGGAGGGCAAGGTCGTCTCGATCGGTGGTCCCGACACGCCGATCCCGGCCGATGTCGCGGTGTTCGAAGGCGCGGGCAAATATCTGACCCCCGGCGTCATCGACATCCATAGCCATCTGGGCGTCTATGCCTCGCCCAGCGTCGACGCGCTGTCGGACGGCAATGAAATGACGTCGCCGGTGACGCCCCATGTCTGGGCCGAACACAGTATATGGCCGCAGGACCCCGGCTTCGGCCGCGCGCTCGCCAATGGCGGCGTCACCACGCTCCAGATCCTGCCCGGATCGGGCAATCTCTTCGGCGGGCGCAGCGTGACGCTGAAAAATGTCCCGGCTCGCACCATGCAGGCGATGAAATTTCCCGGCGCGCCCTATGGCCTGAAGATGGCGTGCGGCGAAAATCCCAAGCGTGTCTACGGCGCCAAGGGCCGGGAACCCAGCACCCGCATGGGCAATATGGCGGTCGACCGCCAGACTTGGATCAAGGCGCGCGAATATCAGAAGAAGCGCGCCGCCGGGAAGGACCAGACCCGCGACCTCGGCATGGAAACGCTCGCCGACGTGCTGGAAGGCAAGATTCTGGTCCACAACCATTGCTACCGCGCGGACGAGATGGCCAATGTCATCGATATGTCGAAGGAATTCGGCTACAAGATCACTGCCTTCCACCATGCGGTCGAAAGCTACAAGATTGCCGATCTGCTGCGCGAAAACGGCATCTGCTCGGCGATGTGGGGCGACTGGTATGGCTTCAAGATGGAAGCCTATGACGGCATCAAGGAAAATGTCCCGCTGGTGCATCGGGCCGGCGCTTGCGCCATCGTCCATTCGGATGATGAAAACGGCATCCAGCGGCTGAACCAGGAAGCGGCCAAGGCGCTGGGCGCGGGCCGCCGCATGGGGATCAACATTCCCGACGAAGTGGCCTGGACCTGGCTCGCCATCAACCCCGCGCACGCCATGGGCATCGCCGACCGGACCGGCAGCCTGAAGGTCGGCAAGATGGCCGATGTCGTGCTGTGGAACGGCAACCCGTTCAGCACTTACACGAGGCCGGAAAAGGTCTGGATCGACGGGGCGCTGATGTATGACAGCGCCAATCCGAAGCTGCGGCCCGTGACCGATTTCGAACTGGGCCAGATCGGCGCGGGAGACGTGAAATGAGCGTACAGAAAAACCTCCGTTCGCTTCGAGCGCAGTCGAGAAGCGCCTTGCACAACGTTTCTCGACTGCGCTCGAAACGAACGGCCGTCGCGTTGCTGGCTATGGCATTGTCCACCCCCGCTTTCGCCCAATCCATCGCCATCACCGGCGCGACGCTGGCGATCGGCGACGGGTCCGAACCCGTCCAGAACGGCACGGTCGTCATCACGGGGGGCAAGGTCGTCGCGGCCGGTGCGGGCGTGGCGGTCCCGGCCGGGGCGAAGATCATCGAGGCCAGCGGCAAATGGGTCACGCCCGGCCTCGTCTCCGGCTATTCCCGCGTCGGCCTGGTCGAGGTGCCGGGGGTCAGGCAGACCAACGACACCACTGCCCGCTCGCCCTTTTCGGCGGCGATCGACGTCGCGCCCGCGATCAACCCACTCGCCAACCCGATCGCGGTCAGCCGCAGCGCTGGCGTCACCCGCGCGGTCGTGGTGCCCGCCACCGGGAACACTATCTTCGCCGGACAGGGCGCGGTGGTCGATCTGGGGGCGGATATGAACCCGATCACCAAGGCGCGCGCCTTCCAATATGTCGAAATGGGCGAATCCGGTGCGGAGGAAGCCGGCGGCAGCCGCGCCGCCGCGATCCTGACCTTCAGGATGATGCTGCGCGAAGCGCAGGATTATGCCAGGGCGCCCGCCAGCTATGACGGCCGGTCGAAGGATGCGCTGCTCAATCGCGTCGATGCGCAAGCGCTGGTCCCGGTCGTCACCGGCGCGATGCCGCTGATGGTCCATGCCGAAAGCGCCCGCGACATATTGGGCGTGCTGGCGCTGCGGCAGGATTTCCCGGCCCTGAAGCTGATTCTCGCCGGCGCGGCCGAAGGCTGGATGGTGGCGAGCCAGATCGCCGCCGCCAAGGTGTCGGTGATCGCCGGCGGCCTCGACGACCTGCCTTCCAGCTTCGAAAAGCTGGCCGCGACCCAGAGCAATGTCGGCCGCATGGTGAAGGCGGGCGTCGCCGTCTCCATGGGCCTGATGGATCGTGACGAGGGACTGCAACTGCGCCTCGCCACCCAGCAGGCGGGCAATATGGTCGCGCTCAACAAGGTGCCGGGCGCGACCGGCCTCAGTTGGGGGCAGGCGCTGCGTACCATCACGTCCGCCCCGGCCGAAGCGATGGGGCTGGGCGACCGTATCGGATCGCTCAAGGCCGGCAAGGCGGGCGACGTGGTGATCTGGGACGGCGACCCGCTGGAAATGACCTCCGCCCCGGTCGCGGTGTGGATCGACGGTATCCAGCAGCCGATCGAGAACCGCCAGACGAAACTGCGCGACCGCTACGCCACGCCGACCGAAGGCGCACTGCCCAAGGCCTATGAATGGTAAGAGAAAGGGGCGGCGAGCCTGATCCCTTTTGTTTTGGGTAATGTCCGGTAACGGTCGGAGCGGACCTTCATAGCCCCTCCCCTGAAGGGGAGGGGAGAATGAAAAGCCGTCAGTCGCCTAACCACCCATCCCTGCCGGATCATTATCGGGGCAAGGTTCCTCGTCAGGTGGCGAGGTTCGTCGGGATTAGCCCCAAAGCTGTCCCCCATGCCGTTCATCTGCCAAACCGGAAAGCGGCTCTTTCGCATCCTCCGCAACCGCATCCCGTTTGTAACGAAATTCCCAACGCGCGTATGAATATGTCAAAACTTGCGGGAAATGTGCGAAGTTAGGCCCGGCAAATCCTATGTCCCGGTCGCGCCCCACACGTCGCTCGCCTTCACATAGCCGCGCTGGCCCTTGACGTCGAAGCCGCACCAGCCGCCCGAACAGTCGCTGAGGCGCCCGACCACGCCGCGCTCCGCCCGGAACAGCGTGCGCGATCCGTCGCTGGCGGATTCGTGCAGCGGCGCGACCTCGACCCGCACGATCGCGGTCGCCGTGTCGCTCAGCAGGCGGACATGCATCCAGCCCTGCGCCCCGTCGGGATCTTCGACCTTGCGCCACAGGCCCAGCACCTGCACCACCTTCACCGGCAGGTCGCGGCGGCGATAGACCCAGTTGGACGGGTAATCCAGGCTCGGCCCGACGCGCATCCGCGCCTCGTCCTGGGCCAGCGACGCCCAATAGGGCACGGGCTTGGGGGGGGCCGCCAGCGCGG
>NZ_JCATID010000008.1:65683-169637 GCF_059693745.1 Sphingobium sp. WR1
GCCGCCAGCGCGGCGCCCGCCGCCGTCAGCGCCGCCGCAGCGCCAGCTCCCAACCAGAACCGCTTCATCTGAAACCCGTCACCCATGTCACCCATGATCATCCCATAACCATTTGCGCGGACATGCGACAGTCCTTCGATGGGGACTATTCCGTATATCCGCTTGACCGATGCCGAAGGGGGGAATAGCGGCCTAGTTCATGGCCCAGAAACCGCGCAAGACTCAACCGCGCCCCGCCAAGCCGCGCGTCATCGTCACGCGCCGCCTGCCGCCCAATGTGGAGGCGCGCATGGCCGAACTGTTCGACGCCAGCTTCAACGTCGGCGACGTCGCGATGAGCCGCACGGAACTGGCGCGCGCCATGGCGCAATGCGACGTGCTGGTGCCCACCATCAACGACCAGATCGACGCCGACCTGATCCAGGGCGCGCCCGACCGGCTGCAACTGATTGCCAGCTTCGGCAGCGGCGTCGATCATATCGACCTGAACGCCGCGCGGAAGAAGGGCGTCATCGTCACCAACACGCCGGGCGTCCTGACGGAGGATACCGCCGACATGACCATGGCGCTGATCCTGTCGGTGCCCCGCCGTCTGGCCGAAGGGGAAAAGCTGGTCCGCACTGGGCAATGGCGCGGCTGGAGCCCGTCGGGTATGCTCGGCCATCGCATCGGCGGCAAGAAGCTGGGCATCATCGGCATGGGGCGTATCGGCCGCGCCGTCGCCCGCCGCGCC
Organism: Sphingobium sp. WR1; assembly: GCF_059693745.1. Taxonomy (NCBI): domain Bacteria; kingdom Pseudomonadati; phylum Pseudomonadota; class Alphaproteobacteria; order Sphingomonadales; family Sphingobiaceae; genus Sphingobium; species Sphingobium sp. WR1. The sequence continues at coordinate 66,417 of NZ_JCATID010000008.1, forward strand.
CGCGCCTTCGGCCTGTCGATCGCCTATCATAATCGCCATCGCCTGCCTTTCGAGGTGGAGCAGGAACTGGAGGCGGAATGGCATGGCGAGCTGGATTCGCTGCTGGCCGGCAGTGACATTCTTTCCATTCACTGCCCGCTCAACGCCGACAGCCGCGGCCTGATCGACGCGCGGCGCATCGCCCTGCTGCGGCCGGACGCCTATATTATCAACACCTCGCGGGCCGAAGTGACCGACGAGGAGGCGCTGATCTCCGCGCTCGAAGAAGGGCGGATCGCTGGCGCAGGCTTCGACGTCTACACCCATGAGCCGGCCGTCGACCCGCGCCTGCTGTCGCTCTCCAACGTCGCTCTGCTGCCGCATATGGGGTCGGCGACGTTCGAAGGCCGCGACGCCACCGGTGCGCGCGTCATCGCCAATATCCGCACCTGGGTCGACGGCCATCGCCCGCCCAACCAGGTGCTCGAAGGCTGGGTCTGACGGGTCAGGCCGCGGCCGACTGCTGCTTCAGCTTTTCGACCACGGAACGGCCATGGGCCACCGATCCATAAGCGGTGCGCACCGCGACCTGCGTTTCCTCGTCGATCGCATCGTCCTTCAACACCCGCTCGAACTCCTCGCGCAGATAATCCTCGCCACGATCGACGGCCTGGATCACCGCCTTATCGCCGCCGCCCAATGCCACCAATATATCCTCCAGTCGGCGATGGACCGTGCCGGCCGCCGATCCGAACCTGTTCGGCTTTCCGCCCAGCGCCTGGCTGCGTTCCTGCAGCAATTCGACTGCCTTGTTGCGCTCGATCGCCAGATCGCGGAACAGCGCCTGAAATTCGGGCGATTTCGCCTTGTGGGCGCTATGTTCATACCCTTTCACGCTGTCGATGAGCGTGGTGATCAGGTCGTCCAATTTGCTGACGGCGTGATTGTTGGACATCGGCGTCTCCTTTCGATCGGGTAACAAGCGCCTATCGCCGCCGATGGTTCAACCGGGCATCTGATATTCGACCTTAATCACGCCTTATCCATGATCGCCGCGCAGCTGGAACAAGCCACCCCATCGTCGGTTGATATGTCCATCTCATCTCGTCCAAGGAAAGGGCATATTCATGATCAGGCTCGCGATCATTTCGCTCGTCATCGCAGCGGTGTTGGCGCTGCTGGGATTCGGCAGCGCCGCCGGCGCCTTTGTCGGCATCGCCAAGATTCTCTTCTTTGTGGCCATTGCCCTGTTCGTCATCTTTCTCGTTCTGGGAATCCTGGCTGGCAAGGGCGTCAAGGACGCGATAGATTGACGCCCATGACCGAGATTGGCGCTGGAGTGGATGAAACCGGCAGGTTGCTGCGCGACGATGCGGGCTTCCTGCTCCAGCGTGACCTGGGCGGCAGCTACCGTCTCGTCCTGCTGCGCGTGCCGGTCGATCATGTCGAAAAGCGCGTCCGGGTGCGCGGCTTCTACGCCGGCGATGATGTTGTCGAGGCGGAAGGCGTGGCCGCTGCTTGATTCTTGGGGCCTGACCCCTCTTGCCAAAAACATCTGGGCGCGCGATCCATTGCGCCCATGCGCAAGATTCTTTCCCTGATGCTTCTAGTCGCTGCGCCGGTCACGGCCCAGGCGCAAACACCCCATGCCCAGTTGACCAAGGTCATCGACGATCATTGGGCCTGGTATCTGTCCACGCATCCGGTCGATGCGACCGCACGCGGCGTGCGCGACTATGACGATCGCATCTACGACATCTCGCTCGCCGCCCGCGATGCGCAGATCTGGGCGGAGAAGGGCTTCGTCACAAGGCTGGAAGCCGTGCCCGCGCAGGGACTGGACGCGGCCGACCGCGTCAACCGCGACGTGCTGCTCTGGATGCTGCGCGACGATATCGACAGCGACCGGCATCCTGCCGAGCGGCTGATGCTCTTCACCACCTATTATGGCTGGCATCAGGGTTTTTCCGGCATGGCCGACGGCCTGCCCTTCTACAACCGCGCCGACTATGACAGCTACCTCAAGCGGCTTGCGCTCTATCCGAAGCAGAATGGCGACGCGCTCGCCATAACGCGGCAGGCGATCGAGGGCGGCTATGTCCAGCCCTGTTCCGTGCTCCAAAATTATGCCGGCACGATCAGTGGGATCGTCGACGGCAAGCCGGAGGACACGCGCTTCTACGAACCGTTCAAGCGCCCCAGACCCCGCGATATCAGCGATGCGGACTGGACCGCGATGCAGGCGCAGGCGCTAACGGTCATCCGCGACGTGCTGACGCCCGAATATCGCAAATGGCACGACCTGTTCGTGAAGGACTATCTGCCCCATTGCCGCAAGAGCGACAGTGCCTCATCCCTGCCGGGCGGCGCGGCCTGGTATGCCAGCCGCGTGAAGGCGCACACCACCACCGACCTGACGCCCGACCAGATCCACCGGATCGGCCTGGATGAGGTCGCCCGCATCGGCAAGCGGATGGACGAAATCGCGGCCAAGGCCGGCTATCCCAGCCGCGCCGCCTATATCCAGCATCTGCGCACCGACCCGTCCTATTATGCGAAGACGCCGGAGGAATTGCTGCGCGTCGCTGCGCGGCAGGCGAAGGCGATCGATGGGCTGCTGCCGCGCTATTTCGGCACCTTGCCGCGCCTGCCCTATGGGCTGAAGCCCATTCCGGCGGCCGAAGCGGAAGGCACCACCACCGCCTATTACGGTCCCGGCGCGCCGGAGGCGGGCATTTCCGGCACCTATTGGGTCAATACCTCGAAGCTCGACCAGCGCCCCTATTGGGAATTGCCGGCGCTGACCGCGCATGAAGCGGTGCCGGGCCATCACAACCAGATCGCGCTTCAGCAGGAATTGCCGCTGCCGCCCTTCCGCAAATATCTGGCCGGCTTCACCGCCTATGTGGAAGGCTGGGCGCTCTACACCGAATATCTGGGCGAGGAGATGGGCCTTTACGACACGCCCGAAAAGATGATGGGCCGTCTGTCCTACGAAATGTGGCGCGCCTGCCGTCTGGTGGTCGACACCGGCATCCATGCCAAGGGCTGGGACAAGGCGCGGGCGGTGGCCTTCATGAAGACCAACAGCGCGCTCTCCGACGCCAATATCGATGCGGAGGTCAATCGCTATATCAGTTGGCCGGGGCAGGCGCTGGGCTACAAGCTGGGCGAGATCAAGATCCGCGAACTGCGTGCGAAGGCGGAGGAAGCGCTGGGACCGAAATTCGACCTGCGCCGCTTCCATGACGCGGTGCTGTCGCAGGGGGCGGTGCCGCTGACCGTGCTGGAAAGCCAGATCGACAACTGGATCGCGGCGGAGAAGGCCAAGGGATAACCGTTCTACTTAGGTCCATTCTTTACTCAGAGTAATGGCGAAAGCCACAGTTTTCGGGCGGTTTGCGCTGTTCGCGGCAATATTTTGCTGCGTTGCGGCGACTTGCCAATTTGCGTCTTCTGACGTACCGGGGCCGCGTCAGCTCCCAGACCGGGCATAAAAGTCGGCAAGTGGCGCTGCGCGTCGACTCCGTGCACTTTTATGACGTTGGGAACGAGATGAGCATTTACCTGGATTATCTGGCCGAAATCGAAAGCCGTAAGACTCAGGGACTCGCGCCCAAGCCGATCGACGATGGCGCGCTCGTCGGCGATATCATCGCCCTGATCCAGGATGGTGGCAGCGAACATCGCGCCGATGCCCTGAATTTCTTCATTTACAACACGCTGCCGGGCACCACGAGCGCCGCGGGCGTCAAGGCGGACTTCCTCAAGAAGATCGTGCTGGGCGACGTCACCGTCGCGGAAATCTCCCCGGCCTTCGCGCTCGAACTGCTCAGCCACATGAAGGGTGGCCCCTCGATTTCCGTGCTGCTCGACATCGCGCTGGGCGATGATGCCGCGCTGGCCGTCCAGGCGGGCGAAGTCCTCAAGACTCAGGTCTTCCTCTACGACGCCGACATGTTCCGCCTGCGCGACGCGTTCAAGGCGGGCAATGCGGTCGCCAAGGACGTGCTGGAAAGCTACGCCAAGGCCGAATTCTTCACCAAGCTCCCAGAGGTCGAGGACGAGATCGAGGTCGTGACCTTCATCGCCGGCGAAGGCGATATCTCGACCGATCTTCTGTCGCCCGGCAACCAGGCGCACTCGCGCTCGGACCGCGAACTGCACGGCCAGTGCATGATCACCCCCGAAGCGCAGCAGCAGATTGTCGCGCTCAAGGCGCAGCACCCCGGCAAGCGCGTGATGATGATCGCCGAAAAGGGGACGATGGGCGTGGGTTCGTCGCGCATGTCGGGGGTCAACAATGTGGCGCTGTGGACCGGCAAGCAGCAGAGTCCCTATGTTCCCTTCGTCAATTATGCGCCGGTCGTAGCGGGCACCAATGGCATCTCGCCGATCTTCGCGACCACCGTCGACGTGACCGGCGGCATCGGCATCAACCTGAAAAACTGGACTAAGATGACCGGCCCGGACGGCAAGGCCATCCTCAACAATGACGGCAATCCCGTGCTTGAAGAGAAGTTTTCGGTCGAAACCGGCACCGTCCTGAAGATCGACGTCAAGAACCGGAAGCTGACCGACGAAGCCGGCAATGAGTTGGTCGACGTCGCTTCGGCCTTCACGCCGCAGAAGATGGAATTCATGAAGGCGGGCAGTTCCTACGCCATCGTCTTCGGCAAGAAGCTCCAGACCTTCGCCGCCGAAACCCTCGGCGTCGAGGCGACCCCGGTATTTGCCGCCAACAAGGAAATCACGGTCGAAGGCCAGGGTCTGACCGCGGTCGAGAAGATCTTCAACCGCAATGCCGTCGGCGTGACGCCGGGCAAGGTGCTGCACGCCGGTTCGGACGTGCGCGTCACGGTCAACATCGTCGGTTCGCAGGACACCACCGGTCTGATGACCGCGCAGGAACTGGAAGCGATGGCGGCTACCGTCATCTCGCCGATCGTCGACGGCGCCTATCAGTCGGGCTGCCACACCGCGTCGGTGTGGGACAAGAAGGCGCAGGCGAACATTCCGAAGCTCATGTCCTTCATGAACAATTTCGGCCTGATCACCGCCCGCGACCCGAAGGGCGTCTATCATGCGATGACGGACGTGATCCACAAGGTGCTGAACGACATCACCGTGGACGACTGGGCGATCATCATCGGCGGCGACAGCCACACCCGCATGTCGAAGGGCGTGGCCTTCGGCGCGGACTCGGGCACGGTTGCTCTCGCTCTTGCCACCGGTGAGGCGACCATGCCGATCCCGCAGTCGGTCAAGGTGACGTTCAAGGGCAAGATGCAGCCCTATATGGACTTCCGCGACGTGGTGCACGCGACCCAGGCGCAGATGCTTGCCCAGTTCGGCGGCGAAAACGTCTTCCAGGGGCGCATCATCGAAGTCCATATCGGCACGCTGCTGGCCGATCAGGCCTTCACCTTCACCGACTGGACGGCCGAAATGAAGGCCAAGGCGTCGATCTGCATTTCCGAAGACGCAACGCTGATCGAGTCGCTGGAAATCGCCAAGTCGCGCATCCAGATCATGATCGACAAGGGCATGGAAAACGCCGCCGGCACGCTGCGCGGCCTGATCGCCAAGGCGGACGCGCGCATCGCCGAGATTCGTTCGGGTGCAAAGCCCGCCCTGGCGCCCGATGCCAATGCAAAATATTTCGCCGAAGTTGTCGTCGACCTCGACCTGATCGACGAACCGATGATCGCCGACCCGGATGTCAACAATGTGGACGTGTCCAAACGCTACACCCACGACACCATCCGCCCCGTGTCCTATTATGGCGGCACGAAGAAGGTCGATCTGGGCTTCATCGGCTCGTGCATGGTGCACAAGGGCGACATGAAGATCCTGGCGCAAATGCTGAAGAATATCGAGGCCACCGAAGGCAAGGTCGAGTTCAAGGCGCCGCTGGTCGTTGCTCCGCCGACCTACAACATCGTCGACGAGTTGAAGGCGGAAGGCGACTGGGACGTGCTGAAGAAATATGCCGGTTTCGAGTTTGACGACGTCGCGCCGAAGACCGCTGCCCGCACCAGCTACGAAAATATGCTCTATCTCGAACGTCCGGGCTGCAACCTGTGCATGGGCAATCAGGAAAAGGCTGCGAAGGGCGACACCGTCCTTGCCACTTCGACCCGTCTGTTCCAGGGGCGCGTCGTGGAAGACACGGCCGAGAAGAAGGGTGAATCGCTCCTCGCTTCGACCCCGCTCGTGGTGCTGTCGACCATTCTCGGCCGCACGCCGAATATGGACGAGTATAAGAGCGCCGTCGTCGGCATCGATCTGACAAAGTTCGCGCCCCCGGCCGCGCATTGATCGATAGGACGGCAGTTACTTCGTAAGGGATGCCGTCGCTGCGCTCTCCGCAATGGGGGGAGCAGCGGCGGCATTGTCGTTCATGCGTTCATGATACTCCTGCCGTCTGACAAGGCGACCGGAAACGCGTAACATTATCGCGTTTCGACGGCATCAGAAACGGCCATTGATCCGCCCATGATGTTGCGATGCAGCAAGGGGCAATGGTGTGTCACACCGGGCGCACTCCGCCACCAAACGCCCCACGATCCACTGGCTGCCACCGCAGTCCAGGACACGGCATTTCCCCATCCTTGGTAATATTGCGGATTGATAGCAATTAACGCGGATTCAGCGGGCGAAGAATATGCGTCCATGGGTGTCTCCCCTTTTCTGTCCACGCAACGTTTAAAGGGAGGAAACGGATCCCTAGATAGGCGTTGCAGGCTGCGGCGCCATTTGACTTGAACACCGCAAATGTTATGGCGCTGCAGCATCGGGACATACCTGCTTCGACCATTGGTTGGGGCGCATCCCTGCCACCTTGCCGTCCGGTCTCCTATCGCCGTTCGGTAGGCTTCTGGTGGAAACGCGCCATCCTCTGGCCGAGGCCATGCGAGGAGACGCACGACTTATGACCGCCATCGGACAGGACACCCTCGGCACGCGCGACACGCTCAATGTCGGCGGCAAGGACATTGCCTATTATTCGTTGAAGAAGGCCGCAGCGAAGCTTGGAGACATTTCGCGCCTGCCTTTCTCGATGAAGGTGCTGCTGGAGAATCTGCTCCGCTTCGAGGATGGCGTCACCGTCACCACCGCCGACATCCAGGCGATCGTCGACTGGCAGAATGACAAGGGCAAGGCCGAGCGCGAGATCCAGTATCGCCCCGCGCGCGTGCTGATGCAGGACTTTACCGGCGTGCCCTGCGTCGTCGACCTCGCCGCCATGCGCGACGCGATGACCGCGCTGGGCGCCGACGCCAGCAAGATCAACCCGCAGGTGCCCGTCCACCTCGTCATCGACCACTCGGTCATGGTCGACGAATTCGGCACGCCCAAGGCGTTCGAGGACAATGTCGAGCTGGAATATCAGCGCAACATGGAGCGCTACGATTTCCTGAAATGGGGCAGCAAGAGCCTCGACAATTTCAAGGTCGTTCCTCCCGGCACCGGCATCTGCCATCAGGTGAATCTGGAAAATATCGCCCAGGCGGTCTGGTCGTCGGTCGATGCGGACGGCAACACCGTCGCCTATCCCGACACCTGCGTCGGCACCGACAGCCACACCACCATGATCAACGGCCTGGGCGTGCTTGGCTGGGGCGTGGGCGGGATCGAGGCCGAGGCCGCGATGCTGGGCCAGCCCGTCTCGATGCTCATCCCCGAAGTGGTCGGCTTCAAGCTGACCGGCGAGCTGAAGGAAGGCATCACCGCCACCGACCTGGTGCTGACCTGCACCCAGATGCTGCGCGCCAAGGGCGTGGTCGGCCGCTTCGTCGAATATTTCGGCCCCGGCCTTGCCTCGCTGTCGCTGGCTGACCGCGCGACGCTGGCCAACATGGCGCCGGAATATGGCGCGACCTGCGGCTTTTTCGGCATCGACGACAAGACGCTGGACTATATGCGCCTGACCGGCCGCAGCGAGGATAATATCGCGCTGGTCGAAGCCTATGCCAGGGAACAGGGCTTCTGGCTCGACGCCTCGGTCGATCCGGTTTTCACCGACGTTCTGGAACTGGACATGGCGACGGTCGTCCCGTCGCTCGCCGGTCCGAAGCGTCCGCAGGACAAGGTCGTGCTGACCGAAGTCGACAATGTGTTCAACGCCGACCTCGAAAAGGTCTATAAGAAGGCGGCCCCGGCCCGCGTCGCTGTCGAGGGCAAGGATCATGATATCGGTGACGGCGACGTCGTCATCGCCGCGATCACCAGCTGCACCAACACGTCGAACCCCGGCGTTCTGGTCGCCGCCGGCCTCGTCGCCAAGAAGGCGGTCGAAAAGGGCCTGAAGCCCAAGCCCTGGGTCAAGACCTCGCTCGCGCCCGGTTCCCAGGTAGTCACCGACTATCTGGAAAAGGCCGGCCTCCAGTCCTATCTCGACCAAGTCGGCTTCAACCTGGTCGGCTATGGCTGCACCACCTGCATCGGCAATTCCGGCCCGCTGGCCGCGCCGATCAGCGCCGCGATCAACAATAACGACATCGTCGCCGCCTCGGTCCTGTCGGGCAACCGCAATTTCGAAGGCCGGGTGTCGCCCGACGTGCGCGCCAACTTCCTCGCTTCGCCGCCGCTGGTCGTCGCCTATGCCCTGAAGGGCACCGTCACGACCGACTTTGTCGAAACCCCGATCGGCACCGGCTCGGACGGCGAACTCGTCTATCTGAAGGACATCTGGCCCTCGAACGACGAAGTCCGCTCGGTCATGGACGGCGCGCTGACCCGCACCATGTTCGAAACCCGCTATGCGACCGTCTTCACCGGCGATGCCCGCTGGCAGGCGATCGACGTCACAGGTTCGGATACCTACACTTGGCGCGCCGGTTCGACCTATGTCGCCAACCCGCCCTATTTCGAAGGGCTGACCATGACCCCGGCGCCCGTCACCGACATCGTGGAAGCCAAGCCGCTCGCCATCTTCGGCGATTCGATCACCACCGACCACATCTCGCCGGCCGGCTCGATCAAGGCCAGCTCGCCCGCGGGCAAGTGGCTGAGCGAGCATCAGGTCAGCCAGGCCGACTATAACAGCTATGGCGCACGCCGTGGCCATCATGAAGTCATGATGCGCGGCACCTTCGCCAACATCCGCATCAAGAATCTGATGCTGGACGGCGTCGAAGGCGGCATGACCCGCTATGAAGGCGAAGTCATGCCGATCTACGACGCGGCGATGAAGCACAAGGCCGACGGCACCCCGCTGGTCGTCATCGGCGGCAAGGAATATGGCACCGGATCGTCGCGCGACTGGGCGGCGAAGGGCACCAACCTGCTGGGCGTCCGTTCGGTCATCGTCGAGAGCTTCGAGCGTATCCACCGCTCGAACCTGGTCGGCATGGGCGTGCTGCCGCTCCAGTTCAAGGACGGCCAGAACAAGGACACGCTGGGCCTGACGGGGGACGAAACCTTCACTATCCAGGGCGTCGCGAACCTGAAGCCCCGCCAGGACGTGGACGTGATCGTGAAGCGCGCCGACGGCTCGACCTTCACCTTCACCGCGCTCTGCCGCATCGATACCGTCAACGAACTGGACTATTTCCTGAACGGCGGCATCCTCCAGTACGTCCTGCGCAAGCTCGCCGCCTGATTACAATGTTGCCGTTCGTCACTGATTACGCAGCGCCGGAAAAGCGGGCCAGATTTGTGACGGACGGCATCGAAAGAAAATTTTCGGAAGGAGCGGTGCAAATTGCCACCGCTCTTTTTTTATTGGATAATCCACTTTGCGATGGATGGGCCGAAATATTTCCAGACGGTGAGCATGGGAAGCGATACGCAATCCGTGATTGTCTGGAGAGCCGGGGATATATCCGTATTTCTCCTATGGGCACTACTTCCTATGGAGGCGAATACCAGAACGGTAACCGTCGTTTGATCGTTAATCCCAAATCGGCGCACGGTCGGGGGGATGTTGTTTCGTCCCTTGATCGACGTATAATCAGGATCGAATGCAAGGGCAGCACGATCAATTCCAACCATTCTGGTAAAAAGTCACAAATACGTAGTGGTTTAGCCGAACTGGTTGGGCAGGCGATGGCGATGGAAGAGGATGGTGCCCGCCATGCCGTGGCGATGCCCCATAGCGTATATGCCGAAGTATTGGCCCGTCGTCTGGTTACACGATGTAACAAGGCCGGAATTGAGATCGCCTTGTTAAAAGAGTGTGGGACAATGCTGTGGATCGAGCAGCCATGACTGGCTGCTGCCATTCCTAGAGCGGGATGACTTCCCATTGATTCCCTCCGTCATTGCGAGCGAAGCGAAGCAATCCATGGGAGCGCCGGTGGATTGCTTCGCTTCGCTCGCAATGACGATTCAAACAAATGTCATCATACTCTAAATATCAGCGCATCCTCCTATTCCCCATAACCCGTCATCGAAAAGGGCCGCGCCTTGACCCCGGTTGCCCATCTCCTGTTCGGTGTCGCCTGCATGGTGAAGCGCAGTTCGCCGCCCGCCCGGATTTCCGCGTCGGTCACATAGCCGCGCTCCAGCGCCTTGCCGTTCAGGGTCACCGTGCCGACATAGCGGTTGGCGTCGGACAGCCCCTCCGTAGCCACCGTGAAGCGCTTGCCGCCCGGCAGCGCCATCTCCGCCCGGTCGACGAAGGGCCGCCCGATCACATATTGGTTGCTGCCCGGCGCGACCGGATAGAAGCCGAGCGCCGTGAACACCAGCCAGGCGGACATCTGGCCCAGATCGTCATTGCCCGCCAGCCCATCGGGCGTCGGCTTATACTGGCTCTCGACGATCTGCTTCAGCCGCTCCTGCGTGCGCCAGGGCTGGCCCGCATAGCTGTAGAGATAGGCGACATGGTGGCTGGGTTCGTTGCCATGGATATATTGGCCGATCAGGCCCGCTATATCCTCCGCATGGCTATAGTCGATCTTGCTGTTGTCATAATCGAACATGGCGTCCAGCTTCGCCACCGCCTTGGCATCGCCGCCCAGCAGGCGGAACAGGCCGCCCTGATCCTGCGGCATGAACCAGCTATATTGCCAGGCATTGCCCTCCGTATAGTCGCTGCCATAGTTGATCGCGGTCGGATCGAAGGGCGTGCGGAACGACCCGTCCGCCTTGCGCGCGCGCAGGAAGCCGGTCTTCGCGTCGAAGCTGTTGCGCCAATATTGCGCCCGTTTCTCGAACCGCGCGGCCGTGGGCATGTCCCCCAACTGTCGGGCGAGGCGGGCGATGGTCCAGTCGTCATAAGCATATTCGACCGTCTTCGACGCCGCTTCCGGTTCCCGGTCGATGGGGACATAGCCCAGCTTCACATAGTCGCCCAGGCCGCCATAGGGCGCATAGTCGGCGCTCGCGACCATGGCTTTCAGCGCCGCCGCGCAATCGATGCCCCTGATCCCCTTCAGGCAGGCATCGGCGATCACCGGCACGGCATGATAGCCGATCATCGTCCAGGTTTCCTTGCCCGCGAACTGCCAGACCGGCAGGATGCCGAAGGGACTGGTCTTCTGGCTGGCGACCAGCGAGTTCACGAAATCGGCGTTCTTCGCCTCCGGCTGGATCAGCGTCAGCAGCGGATGCTCGGCCCGGAACGTGTCCCACAGCGAAAAGGTGGAGTGCATGGTGAAACCGGCGCCTTCATGCACCTGATCGTCCGGCCCGCGCCAACGTCCGTCGGCATCGCTCCAGACGCCGGGCGCCGTCAGGCTGTGATAGAGGGCGGTGTAGACATTGGTGCGCATGGCGCTCGGCGCATCGATCTTCACCGCGCCGAGCGCGTCGTTCCATGCGGCGCGGGTCTTCGCGCGGATCGCGTCGAAATCGCCCGGTTCGCTGGCGAGGTTGGCGATCGCGCCATCCTCGTCCACGCCAGACAGCGCGACCTTCACTTCCAGCGGCTTCGTCAGCGCGCCGAAGTCGAACTGCGCCACCAGCGCGCGGCCGGACAGCGCGTCCAGTGTCTCCGGTCCACGGCCCGGCCCCTTGAACCCCTTGTAGAGAATGTCCTTTTCGGTGCTGACGAAGTGATGCTCGGTCAGCGGCGCGGAAAAGCGCATGGCGAAGAAGAGGCGTCGCGGGGCCGCCCAGCCGCGCACTTCGCGCGATCCGGTGATCGTGCCGTTCGGCCGGATGCGCACCGACGACCAGAGAATCTTGCCCGGATAGTCGTAGATGATGCTACGCAGGTCGAGCAGCAGATGCGCGGCCTTGCCGACCGGGAAGGCATAGCGATGGACGCCGACGCGCGTGCCCGCCGTCATTTCCGCCCGCACGCCCGGGTCGGTCAGGGTTACGGCATAATAGCCCGGTGAGGCCAGCTCGTCGGCCTTGCGCGATCGGTAGCCGGCCTTGTCGGGCGTCCCCGCCTCCAGCGGCACGCTGTCACCCGCGACCGGCATCACCAGGAAATCGCCAAGGTCGCTATGGCCCGCGCCGGAAAAATGGGTGTGGGAAAAGCCCAGGATCGACGGGTCTTCATGGCGATAGCCGGCCGCCCAGTCATAGGTCTGGCGCGCCGGTCCGACATGGGTGTCGGGCGACAGCTGCACCATGCCGAAGGGCGCGACCGCGCCGGGGAAGCTATGGCCTTCGCCCGACGTGCCGATGAAGGGATCGACCGCATCTGCCGGATCGGTCGCGGGCGGCTGGGCGGGGAGGGCGGTGCCGGCAAGAAGGCTGGCGGCGAAAAGCGCGCGGGCGATGGGAAAGCCTGTCATGCGCCGGTTAAATCATGGCTTTGTGCAGCGGCCAAGGGCGATAGCGGTTATTTTTGCGCGCCAAGAAAGGCTGGGGTGGCCGCGCCCCGCATGATTGTCTACCGTCCGAATCAGCAATGAAAAGAGCACTGATTGTTCGTCATGTGCCGCGCGAAGGCGCGGCGGGGTATCTCCAGCCGATCGAGGCGGCGGGCTATCATATCGATCGTATCGATGTGGCCAGCCCCGATTTCGCGGATGTCGACCTGTGCGATCCCGATCTGCTGATCATGATGGGCGGCCCGATGGGCGTCTATGAACAGGATATCCATCCCTGGATACCCGTCCAGATCGCGAAGCTGGCGGCGCGACTGGCGGCGGACCGGCCGACCCTGGGCGTGTGTCTGGGCAGCCAGATGATCGCGGCGGCGCTCGGCGCGCGCGTCTATCCGGGCGGAGCGATGGAACTGGGTTTCGCGCCGGTGACTGTCAACCGGGCGGGGGCGGCGTCGCCCCTGCGACATATCGATGATGTGCCGATCCTGCACTGGCATAGCGATACGTTCGACCTGCCGGACAATGTCGAGCTGCTGGCGTCGACATCCAGATATGCGAACCAGGCGTTCCGACGTGGTCCCAATCTGCTGGCGCTCCAGTTCCACGCCGAAATGGGACAAGACCCGCGTTTCGAGGAATGGCTGACCCATTTCTGGGCCGATCTCGACGTGGCGCAGCAATGCGGCATCGCCCTGCGCGAAGATCATACTCTACACGGTCCGCTCGCCGTCGCGGCTGGACGCGCGATGATCGGCGAGTGGCTGGCGGGAATTGAAACAGCCTGACGTCGCCCTGTTCAACACCGGCGATGAGCCGCAGGATGTCGGCATCAAGCTGTGCGATCTCGGGGGCGGCGGGCCGGTAGTGGTGCTTCCCGTTTCCTGACTTCGCTCGAAACGAGCGGAGTAGGGGATTACTTCCGCACCGCCGCGCTCTTGTCGCGCACCGCCTTGAACTCCGATCCGGCTTTCCATTCCGGCCAGCGGGTCGAGTTCGCCAGGTCACGGCCGATCTCCAGCATCAGGTCGACATCCTGCGCCGCGCCGTCGAGCTTCCATGTGTCGTCCACCGCGTCGCACGCCTGATGATAGCATTTTCCGGTATAGGCATCGATCCACGCCTGACCCGCTGTCCGGCCGCCATCGACCAGATCGGATGCACCGGCGAGGCCCATCATCAGCAGCACGGGTACGCCGCGCTTGGCCATGGAAAAATGATCGGCGCGGTAGAAAAGGCCGCGTTCGGGCAGACTTTCCTGCGTGATGACGCGGCCCTGCTTCGTGGCGAAACGGGCGAGGTCATCTTCCAGACTGTTCTGCCCCTTGCCGATCAGGATCACGTCCTTCGCCTTGCCTGCGGTCTGGAGCACGTCGATAGTCAGGTTGGCGACCGTCTTGTCGATCGGATAGACCGGGTTTTGGGCATAATGTTCGGAACCGAGCAGACCGCGCTCCTCCGCCGTCCAGGCGGCGAAGACGATCGATCGGTCGGGTGCGGGGGCGGCCTTGAAGGCGCGGGCGATCTCGAACAGGCCGGCAATGCCCAGCGCGTCGTCATTGGCGCCGGCGCGATAGACGCGGCCCTGCGCGTCGGGCGCGCCCTTGCCATAGGCGTCCCAATGGGCGCCATACATCACCGTTTCGTCAGGGCGCGTGGCGCCGGGGATGCGGGCGAGGACGTTGGCGCTCTGCACGACTTCCTGTTTGACCGGGAAGGCGGCGGAAAATGTCGCGCCCTTGAGTTCCACCGGCCTGAACTTCGCCGAGCGGGCCTGCTTGCGCAGTGCCGCCAGATCCTGCCCCGCGCCTGTGAACAATGCGTTGGCGGCGTCGCCTTCGATCCAGCCCTGCACCTGAAGGCTCGTCAACCTGTCGGTGGAGCGGACGAGATCGTAATTCTCCCCGCCGGGGCTGACGACCACGTTCCAGCCATAGCCCGCACCCGGCGTGTCATGCACGATCAGCGCGCCGATCGCGCCGCGTCGCGCGGCTTCTTCGAACTTGTAGGTCCAGCGGCCATAATAGGTCATGGTCTTGCCCCCGAACTTGCCGAACGGGTCTTCGCCTTTCGCCGCCTCGAAATCCGGGTCGTTGATCAGGAAGACGGCGACCTTGCCGTTCAGGTCCACGCCCTTGAAATCGTCCCAGCCACGTTCGGGGGCGGAGACGCCATAGCCGACGAAGACCATCGGCGCGCTGGCGACGGCAACCTTGTCCTTGGGCTGGAGGGTCGAGAGATAGACGTGCTTGCCAAAGGTCCAGGGCGTGGCCGCGCCATTCTGCGCAACCTGCAAGCCCTCCGCCTGACCGAGGCGGGTATGGAGCAGCGGCACGGTCTGCACCCATTGGCCGTCCGGGCCGCCCGGCTCCAGCCCCAGCGCCTCGAACCGCGCGACGAGATAGCCGATCGTCCGTTCCTCGCCGATCGTGCCGGGCGCGCGGCCTTCGAACAGGTCGGAGGCCAGCGTGCGGACCGACTGCTCCAGGCGCTTCGGCTCGACGGTCTGGGCATGGGCGGCCGAAGGAAGGAGGGAAGGGGCGGCGGTCAGGCCAAGGGCCAGGGCAAGGATGCGCAATGTCATTTCCTTGCCTTAACCCCGCACCCGCGCAGGGGGAAGGGGCGTCAGAATTCGGTTTCGAGTTCGATCAGCTCGTCCGGTTCGGCCCGCGCCGCGTCGATCCACTCGCGCATCAGCGGCCAGCTGTTGATGGTCTGGCAATAAGCGGCGGATTTTTCCGACACGGGCACGGCATAGGTCAGAAAACGCTGGGCCACCGGGGCGAACATGGCGTCGGCGACCGTCGGCTTGCCGCCGAACAGCCAGGGGCCGCCATGATTGTCCAGGCATTCGGCCCAGATCGTTTCTACCCGCTCGATATCGGGGCGCGCGCCGGGAAAGACCGGGAAACGCGCATGGCGGACCTTCAGGTTCATCGGCAGCGCGGAGCGCAGGTTGGTGAAGCCGGAATGGATTTCGCCCGACACCGACCGGCAATGGGCGCGGCTGATCCGGTCGATCGGATACATGCCGGCCTGCGGATAGAGTTCGTGGAGATATTCAGCGATCGCCAAAGTGTCCCACACGCTCGCGCCCTCATGGGTGAGCCGGGGCACCAGCACCGATGGGGACAGGAGCAGCAGTTCCGCGCGATTTTCAGGATCATCGAGTGCGATCGTTTTTTCGACGACCCGCAAGCCGGCCAGCCGGCACAGCAGCCAGCCGCGCAACGACCAGGAAGAATAATTCTTGCTGGAAAGAGTAAGTTCCGCGACGGCCATGGCACCCTCCTGCTTTAGGCCAAACTCACATTAATGATGATGCGGTGCAACACAAAAAGCCTGTATAGCGTTTCAGCAAAGGACCGATTCGGTTTACAGGATTTATATAAGGCAAGTTTGCGAATATGCGGATGCTCTATAGCGGTTATCAGGCCTGGAACGACATGCTGACGCCGGCGCGCCTGGGCGCGCAATGGGCGCTGCGCATGAGGGACAGGATGGGACCGATGGCCGACTGGGCGATGCCCCGTCGCATGTTCGCGCTGATGGACGTGTTTCAGGGCGCGAAACTGACGCACAAGCGCCCCGGCTATGACATTCACACCGTCACCAGCGGCAATGCGCAGGTGTCGGTGCGTGAGGAAATTGTGCTCGACCTGCCCTTTGGCGACCTTCTGCATTTCGCCAAGGACGAAGTGGAAGTCGACCAGCCGCGCGTTCTGGTCGTGGCGCCCATGTCGGGCCATTTCTCGACCTTGCTGCGCAGCACGGTTGCAACATTGCTACGCGACCATGACGTTTACATCACCGACTGGAAGAATGCGCGCGACGTGCCGTTGGAGGCGGGGCGGTTCGGGTTCGACGACTATGTCGATTATCTGATCCGCTTCATGCAAGAACTGGGCGAAGGGGCGCATCTGGTGTCGGTATGCCAGCCCTGCGTTCCGGCCATGGCCGCCGTCGCGCTGATGTCGGAGGACAAGGACAAGGCGACGCCGCGGTCGATGACGCTGATGGGCGGGCCGATCGATCCCAATGCCGCGCCGACCGCGGTGAACGATCTGGCCAATGAAAAGTCGATCGAATGGTTTGAGGACAATCTGATTTCCGTCGTGCCGTTCCGCTATGCCGGGCGCGGGCGGGAGGTTTATCCGGGCTTCCTCCAGCTATCCGCCTTCATGTCCATGAACATGGAGCGGCACGGGGCGCAACATCGCGAACTCTATCAGTTGCTGGCCGACGGCAAGACGGTCGAGGCCGACAAGATCAAGACCTTCTATGAGGAATATTTCGCGGTCCTCGACATGACCAAGGAATTTTATCTCGAAACCGTCGACATGGTGTTCCAGCGCGCCTTGCTGGCCAAGGGCGAACTCACGGTGCGCGGCCGCAAGGTCAATCCGGGCGCGATCCACAAGACGGCGCTGCTGACGGTCGAAGGCGAGCGGGACGATGTCTGCGCCGTGGGCCAGACATCCGCCGCGCACGCGCTCTGCACGGGTCTGCGCCCGCACCTCAAGCGCCATCATCTCCAGCCGGGCGTCGGCCATTATGGCGTCTTTTCCGGCAGCAAGTGGGAAAAGCAGGTCTATCCGCAGGTGCGGAGCATGATCCTGGCGATGAACTGACAGGCGCGCCGGCGGACCGGCGCGGTGCAGGGGGGAGAGGCGGGTCAGGCGACCGCCAATATCTCCCCCTCATCCTTGCCATAATAAGCGCGCTCGTCGAGAATGCCCTCGCGCTTGGCGACGATCGTGCCGACCAGCACCTGACCCGCGACATTGACCGCGGTGCGGCCCATGTCCAGGATCGGATCGATGGCGAGCAGTAGGCCCGCGCCCTCCAGCGGCAGGCCCAGGGTCGAGAGCGTCAGCGTCAGCATCACGATCGCGCCGGTCAGCCCCGCTGTGGCCGCCGATCCGATCACCGACACGAAGACGATCAGCACATAATCGATGAAGTGCAGCGGGATGCCGTAGAAGCCCGCGACGAAGATCGCCGCCAGCGCCGGATAGATGGAGGCGCAGCCGTCCATCTTGGTGGTGGAGGCGAGCGGTATGGCGAAGGCGGCATAGCCCTTGTCGACGCCGAGCCGCTCGGTCACGGTTTCGGTGACGGGCAGGGTGCCGACCGAGGAGCGCGAGACGAAGCCGAGCTGGATCGCGGGCCATGCCTTGGCGAAGAAGGGGCCGGGCTTCAGCCCATTGGCAATCAGCAGGGTCGGATAGACCACCAGCAGCACCAGCGCGAGACCCAGATAGACGGCGGCGGTGAAGGCGCCGAGCTGCGCCAGCGCGCTCCAGCCATAGGTGGCGATGGCGGTGCCGATCAGCGCGGCCGACCCGATCGGGGTGAGACGGATGATCCAGCCCAGGATCGCCCGCACCACGGCAAGCAGCGACCGGACGAAGGCCAGGAACGGCTCCGCCTTGTCCCCTACCTTGAGCGTGGCGAGGCCGACCGCGATCGAGATGACCAGGAGTTGCAGGATGTTGAAGCCGACCGTCGTGGTCGCCGCTCCGTCCGTGATCTTGGTGCTTCCCGACAGGGCGAGGCTGTTGCCCGGCACCAGCCCTTTGAGGAAATCGAGCCAGCCGCCCATGGAGTCGGGCTTGCCGATGGCGAGTGCCGTGCCATGCAGACCGGCGCCCGGTTGAACGATCAGGCCGATGGCAAGGCCGATGCTGACCGCGATCAGTGCGGTGATGGCGAACCACAGCAAGGTTTGCCCGGCCAGCCGCGCCGCATTGTCGAGCGCGCGCAGATTGGCGATCGACGCGACGATGGCGGCGAAGACCAGCGGCGCGACTACGGCTTTCAACAGCGATACGAAGATCGATCCCGTGGTCTTGAGCGTCGTGGCAAGCCAGTTCAGCTCCCCGTCCGGTCCGCTACCGATCTGGCGCGCGACAAGGCCCAGCGCCAGCCCCACGACCATGCCGGCCAGCACCTGAAATCCGAAACTGCGATAGTGGAGGGCCATGACTTTTTCCTCTGGGCGACCGGCGCTTTATATCGAATGCGTTACGTCCGATTGCGCGCAAGCAATTCTTTCAAGCAAGTTGCCATCAACTTTTCTCGTCATTGCGAGCGCGGCGAAGCAATCCATTGTCGCTCCATGGATTGCTTCGCTGCGCTCGCAATAATGAATCGAGATGAATGGACACCATCCAATCACTGCAACGCGGATGAGGTGGCCCTCTTTCCACGCTTCTGCCCATTCAACGCATTGGCCGGGCCGATCCGCTATGCCACAGATGCACTATCGGTCCATCGGGGAGTGCAAATATATGGATATAAGGGGCGCATTTTTGGGGATGGCGCTGCTGGCCGCGCCGCAGGGCGCTCAGGCAGCCGCGGATTCGGGGGTGGCGAAGGACATTCTGATGCGTTCCATCGCCTTCAAGACCGTGCAGGGCGAAGGGCAGGTGCCCCGGCTGGCCGCCTATTATGCTTCGGTGCTGAAGGCGGCGGGCTTTGCCGATGCGGACATCGTCATCACGCCGATGGGCGAGACGGCGACGCTGGCCGCGACCATCAGGGGCAGCGACCCGAAGCTCAAGCCGCTTGCGCTGATCGGCCATATGGACGTGGTGGCGGCGAACCGCGCCGATTGGACCCGCGATCCCTTCGTGCCGGTCGAGGAAAATGGCTATATTTTCGGGCGCGGGTCGGAGGATAATAAATATGACGTCGCGATGATGGTCGCGACCCTGGCGCAGTTGAAGAAGGAAGGCTGGAAGCCGCGTCGCACCGTCATCCTGCTGCTGTCGGGCGATGAAGAAACGAATATGGTCACGACCAGGGCGCTGGCGGCGCAATATAAGGACATCGCATTGCTGCTCAACGGTGATGGCGGCGGCGGACTGCTCAACGACGATGGCAAGCCGGTTCTCTATCAGTTGCAGGCAGGGGAGAAGGCCTATGCCGATTTCGAGATCGGTTTCACCGACGCGGGCGGCCATTCGAGCGCGCCGACGCCGGGCAATCCCATCTATCGCCTGGCGAAGGCGATCGACCGGATCGCGGCCTATCAATTCCCGCCGATGCGCAATGAACTGACCAGGGCATCGCTGGCGCTGTCGGCCGACCGGATGAAGGGCGAGATCGGCGAAGCGATGCGGTGCTATGCGGAAACCGGCGATCAGGCGTCGGCGGACCTGCTTTCGACCCGCCCGGAATTCATCGGCCAGGTGCGCACCACCTGCGTCGCGACCATGGCGCAGGCGGGTCATGCGCTCAACGCCCTGCCGCAAAGCGCCAGGGTCAGCGTCAATTGCCGCATCTTCCCCGGTGTGGCGATCGCGGATGTCAGGGCGCAGCTGGTGAAGATTGTCGATGATCCCGGTGCGACGGTGTCGACATTGGGCGAACCGACCGCCAGCGATGCCTCACCGCTCCGGGCCGATGTCATGCAGGCGGTCAGGGAAGCGGTCACGGCGCGGGCGCCGGGCGTCACCGTGATGCCGGGCATGTCGGCGGGCGCGACCGACAGCCTTCATTTCCGCGCATTGGGCGTGCCCAGCTATGGCGTGTCCAGCCTGTTCATGAAGGCGGAGGACGGCTTCGCCCATGGCCTCAATGAACGGGTGCCGGTCGCGGGCATCCGGGACTCGCTGGAGCAGTGGGACCGACTCGTCCGGGCGCTGGCGAAATAGGCGCCGTTGCCGTTCGTTTCGAGCGCAGTCGAGAAACATCGTGCAAACGCTTCTCGACACGCCCGGAGCGAACGGATGTTGCTTACCCCCGCACCGCGATCCCGTTGGCGGCCGACAGCACGGCCTTGACCGATGCCGTCGCGACGTCGCTGTCGGTGCCGATGCCGAACACGGTGCGGCCGTCGGGCGTGCGGCATTCGACATAGGCGGCGGCGTTCACGTCGCTGCCCGCGCCGATGGCATGTTCATTATAGTCGGCGATTTCCAGCTCCACGCCCAGCTCGTCGCGCAGCGCCGCCAGCACCGAGGAGATGAGGCCGTTGCCGCGCCCGGAAAGGGAGCGTTCACCCCCCTTGTGCGCGATCTTGCCGGTGAAGATGCGGTCGCCCGCCGCGCCGCCTTCATGATAGTCGATCAGGGCATAGGGCTGGTCGCCGGTAAGGCAATAATGCGCCTCGAACGCCTCGCCGATATCGGCGGCGTTGAGTTCGCGGCTCGACTGGTCCGCCAGCGCCTGCACCACCTTCGAAAAGTCGGCCTGCATCCGCTTGGGCAGCTTATAGCCCTTGTCCTGCTGCAGCACCCAGGCGACGCCGCCCTTGCCCGACTGCGAATTGACGCGGATCACCGCCTCATAGTCGCGGCCCAGATCCTTGGGGTCGATCGGCAGATAGGGCACGTTCCAGATCAGGTCGTTGCGCGCTTCCTGCGCGGCGAAGCCCTTCTTGATCGCGTCCTGATGACTACCGGAGAAAGCCGTGAACACCAGTTCGCCGGCATAGGGATGGCGCGGATGGACCGGCAGCTGGTTGCAATATTCGACGGTCTGGATGACTTCGTCGATATCGCTGAAGTCCAGTTCCGGGTCGATGCCCTGCGTGTACATGTTGAGCGCGACCGTCACCAGATCGCAATTGCCGGTGCGCTCGCCATTGCCGAACAGGCAGCCTTCGACGCGGTCGGCGCCGGCCATGATGCCCAGTTCCGCCGCCGCGACGCCGGTGCCCCGGTCATTATGGGTGTGCAGCGAGATCACCACGCTGTCGCGCTTGCTGATATTGCGGCAAATCCATTCGATCTGGTCGGCATAGATATTGGGGGTCGCGCACTCGACGGTGGCGGGCAGGTTCAGGATCAGCGGCCGATCGGGTGTCGGCTGCAAAATCTCCATCACCGCCTCACAGCATTCCAGGCTGAAATCCAGCTCAGCGGTCGAGAAGGTTTCGGGCGAATATTCGAAATGCCAGTCGGTGTCGGGCTGCTTCGCCGCATGGTCGCGCAGCAGCCTGGCGGCGTTGACCGCGATCTCGCGCACCTGCGAGCGATCCATCTGGAACACGATGTTGCGCCAGGCGGGCGACACGGCGTTATAGACATGGACGATCGCCTGTTTCGCGCCGCGTAAGGATTCGAAGGTCGTCGCGATCAGGTCGGCGCGCGCCTGGGTCAGCACCTGCGGCATCACGTCGTCAGGGATCGCGCCCTCGCGCACCAGCCCGGAAATGAAGTCGAACTCGGTCGCGCCCGCGCTGGGGAAGCCGATCTCGATCTCCTTGACGCCTACCTTGACCAGCAGGTCGAAAAAGCGGCGCTTCTTCTCCGCGTTCATCGGGTCGATCAGTGACTGGTTGCCGTCACGCATGTCGGTGGACAGCCAGCGGGGCGCCTTGGTGATGACCTTCGACGGCCATTGGCGGTTGGGCAGGTCCACCTGCGGGAAGGCGCGATATTTCAGCGAGGGATCGGTCAGCATCATGGGATCAGACTACTTCTTGACGGTCGGGGCGCATGGGGGCGCTCCGGTGTACGACTTGACTGTGATGGATGCCCTTAGGCGGATCAACGCTGCCCTTAGCCGGAAGGCAGCACAAAAGCCACGCCTAAGGGCGTGTAAGTCGTAGCAGGGTAAGAAGCGCGCGGCTCTGCATGATTTGACGCTTTAACGCAAAAGAGGGCCGACATGCAAGCCGACCCTCTCTCTTTCATCATTTTCCGTATCGCGTCGGCGATTACTGCTTCTCGAAACCGGCGATGATCTTGAGTTCGATGGCGTCGCCCACCACCGGCACCCCATAGCCCATGCCGAAATCGCTGCGCTTGATCGTCGCGGTGGCGACGAAGCCGACATTTTCCTTCTTGCTCATTGGCTGCACGCCCGCGCCGTAAAATTCGGCGTCCAGCGTCACCGGCTTGGTCACGCCCTTGATGGTCAGGTTGCCGCTGATGTCCGCGCCCGTCGTGCCGGTGGGCTTGACGCTGGTCGACACGAACGTCGCCGTGGGGAATTTGGCGGCGTCGAAAAAGTCCGCCGTCATGAGATGCTGGTCCAGCTTGGCGACGCCGGTGCGGATGTTGGCGACGGGGAACGTGACCGATACTTTGGATGCGGCGGGGTTGGCCTTGTCCAGCGTCAGCGTGCCGGTCGGCTCGGCGATGGTGCCGGCATTATTGGTGAAGCCCATATGGTCCCAGGCGAAGACCACCTGGGTATGGCCGGGATCGACCTTATAGGCGCCGCCAGTCACCTTCGCGACGTCCTTGGTGCCGGGCGCGGCCGTAGGCATCTGGGCGACGAGAGCGGAGCCGCCGGCAAGGGCGATGATGGCGGCAGCGGGAATCAGATAATTGCGCATGAGAAAGACTCTCCCAAAACGTTCAAGGGGCGCCGCAACAATATGCGGCGCCCCCCGATTGTTCCAGAGCCGTAACCGGAAACGGTTCGTTCCATTTCCGGTTCGCCCAAAACCAGGCATCAAGCCGCTCTGGACCCCGGCCTTCGCCGGGGTGACGGCCAATGCGTGGCCGTCAGTTCTTTTCCTGATCCACCAGCTTGTTCGCGCTGATCCAGGGCATCATCGCGCGCAGCTTGGCGCCGGTTTCCTCGATCGGATGGCGCTGCGCCGCGATGCGGCTGGCCTTGAGTTCCGGCTGGCCGGCGCGGTTGTCGAGGACGAAATCCTTGACGAAGCGGCCCGACTGGATGTCGGCCAGGACGCGCTTCATTTCCTTCTTCGTTTCCTCGGTGATGATGCGCGGGCCGGTCTTGATGTCGCCATATTCGGCGGTGTTCGAGATCGAATAGCGCATGTTGGCGATGCCGCCCTCATACATCAGGTCGACGATCAGCTTCAGTTCGTGAAGGCACTCGAAATAGGCCATTTCCGGGGCATAGCCGGCTTCGACCAGCGTTTCGAACCCGGCCTGGACCAGCGCGGTGGCGCCGCCGCACAGCACGGCCTGCTCGCCGAACAGGTCGGTTTCGCATTCCTCGCGGAAATTGGTCTCGATGATGCCCGAACGGCCGCCGCCCACGCCGCTGGCATAGGACAGGGCGATGTCATGGGCGTTGCCGGTCGAATCCTGATAGACCGCGATCAGGCAGGGGACGCCGCCGCCACGCTGATATTCGGAGCGGACAGTGTGGCCCGGCCCCTTGGGCGCGATCATGATGACGTCGATGTCCTTGCGCGGTTCGATCAGGCCGAAATGGACGTTGAGGCCGTGGGCGAAGGCCAGCGCGGCGCCGGGGCGCAGATTATCGTGAATGTCGGCGGCGTAGATCGCGGCCTGATGCTCGTCGGGCGCCAGGATCATGAGGACGTCGGCCCAGGCGGCGGCTTCGGCGTTCGGCAGCACCTTGAAACCGGCGCCTTCGGCCTTCTTCGCGCTGGCCGAACCGGCGCGGAGCGCGATCGCGACTTCGGCGACGCCGGAATCGCGCAGGTTCTGCGCATGGGCGTGACCCTGTGAACCATAGCCCAGGATGGCGACCTTCTTGCCCTTGATCAGGCCGATGTCCGCGTCGCGGTCGTAATAAACCTTCATTTGACGTTCCTTCTTTCAGTCCGATTGGCGCCTTGCGGAGCCTTAGATTGATGGTGATGGGTATAATGATGCGGGAGGCCTGTTGCCCTCATCCTCCCGCCGGGAGAGGGGTCTAAATCAATTCGACTCCTTGCCCCGGATCAGGCCGACGACGCCGGTGCGGCCGACCTCGACCAGGCCGATCTGGCGCATCAGGCCGACGAAATTGTCGATCTTCTCGGTCGTGCCGGTGATCTCGAAGATGAAGCTTTCGATCGTCGTGTCGACCACCTTGGCGCGGAACACATCGGCCAGGCGCAGCGCCTCGATCCGGTCCTCGCCCACGCCCGCGACCTTGACCAGCGCCAGCTCGCGCTCGACGAAGGGGCCATTCTCGGTCAGGTCCGTGACCTTGTGCACCGGCACCAGCCGGTCGAGCTGGGCGATGATCTGGTCGACCACCTTGGGCGGGCCGCTGGTGACGATGGTGATGCGGCTGATCGCATGATCGTCGGTGATGTCCGCCACGGTCAGACTGTCGATATTATAGCCGCGCGCGGTGAACAGGCCCGCGATGCGCGCCAATATGCCCGCTTCGTTGGAAACGGTCAGCGACAGCACGTGCCGCTGGCTTAATTCTTCCTGGATATGCATCAGATAGCCCCGTTATCCTGTTCTTCGCGCTCTTCTTTATCGTGGCGCCGCGAAATCGTGGCGGTGAAGGCGTAATGCCATTCACCGTCGAGCCGATGGGCAAGCCGCACCGGAAAGCCCGTCACCGTATCGAACATCCGGTCCAGCCGTTCGCCGACATAGCGGGGACTGGCCAGCAGCGTGCCGATATGCCGCTCGTGAAACTCGAAGCCCTGGTCCAGATGCACTTCCCATTCCCCATTGTCCGGGTCGGCATGATCGGTGGTCCAGCCGCTCAGGTCGGCCGTTCCCGCGATGCGTTCGAAATCCCACGGCTCCGTCACATGGATGCGCAGCTTCAGATGTTGCGTCACATCTCGGTCCTCATTGACGCACCTTCACACCAGCGCCTTCGCCTCGTCCGACATGACGCCTTCGACCTGGCTGGGATCGAGCAGCATTTCGGTATGGGCCGCGCCCGACGGGATCATCGGGAAGCAGTTGGACAGCTTCGCCACGCGGCAATCGACGATCACCGGGCCGGGGGTTTCCAGCATCTGGCGGATGCCGGCCTCCAGTTCCTGCGGGCCTTCGATGCGGATGCCGGTCCAGCCATAGGCTTCGCCCAGCTTCACGAAGTCGGGCAGGCTGTCGGAATAGCTGTTCGAATAGCGGCTTTCATAGGTCAGTTCCTGCCACTGGCGGACCATGCCCATATATTCATTGTTCAGGATGAAGATCTTGACCGGCAGGCGATACTGGGTCGCGGTCCCCATTTCCTGGATGTTCATCTGGACCGAGGCGTCGCCGGCGATGCAGATGGTGATGCTGTCTGGATTGCCCATCTGCGCGCCGATGGCGGCCGGGAAGCCATAGCCCATGGTGCCCAGGCCGCCCGATGTCAGCCATTTGTTCGGCGCCTCGAACCCGAAATGCTGGGCCGCCCACATCTGGTGCTGGCCGACTTCGGTGGTGATGATGACGTCCTTGCCGGTCGCCTTGGTCGCTGCATAGAGGTCGGCGATCGCGCGCTGGGGCATGATGTCCACGCCATTTTCGGCATAGTCCAGGCTCTTGCGCGCGCGCCAGCCCGCGATCCGCGCCCACCATTCGGAAAGGTCGACCTTCTGGTGGTTGCGCAGTTTCCACAGGGCGATGATGTCATCCAGCGCGCTGGCGACGTCGGCGACGACGGCGACATCGACATCGACGATCTTGTTGATCGAACTGCGGTCGATATCGATGTGGATCTTCCGCGCATGGGGGGCGAAGGCGTCGAGCCGGCCGGTGACGCGGTCGTCGAAGCGGGCGCCGACGCACAGGATCAGGTCCGCCTGGTTCATCGCCCAATTGGCTTCATAGGTGCCGTGCATCCCCAGCATCCCGACCCACTGGTCGGACGATGCGGGGAAGGCGCCCAGGCCCATCAGGGTCGACGTGACGGGCGCGCCGGTCAGCGCCGCCAGTTCGCGCAGCAGCGCGCTCGCCTGCGGGCCGGCGTTGATGACGCCGCCGCCGGTGTAGAGGATCGGGCGCTCGGCCGCGGCCAGCATTTCGACCGCCGCATCGATCGCGGCCGCGTCCGCCTTGGTCTGCGGGTGATAGCTGGCATGGACCTTCAGTTCCGGCCGGGCATAGGGCGCGGTCGCGATCTGGACATTTTTGGGAATGTCGATGACGACCGGGCCGGGGCGGCCGGTGGTGGCGATATGGAACGCCTCATGAATGACCTCGGCCAGCTTGCCGGGGGTCTTCACCAGATAATTATGCTTGGTGCAGTGGCGGGTGATGCCGATCGTGTCCGCTTCCTGAAAGGCGTCGGTGCCGATCAGTTGCGTGGGAACCTGCCCGGTGATGACGACCATCGGGATCGAATCCATCAGCGCGTCGGTAATGCCGGTGACGGCATTGGTGGCGCCGGGGCCGGACGTGACCAGCACGACGCCGGGCTTGCCGGTCGAACGGGCATAGCCCTCCGCCATGTGGGTCGCGCCCTGTTCGTGGCGGACGAGCACATGCTTGATCGTGGGATGATTGTAGAGCGCGTCGTAAATGGGCAGCACCGCGCCGCCCGGATAGCCGAACACGACTTCGACGCCCAGATCGACCAGGCATTCGACCAATATGTCCGCGCCGCTCTTTTCGGCCACGATGATACTCCTCCGTTGATGCAAGTCGGGTGCTTTGCGCCCCTACGCCTTTGATGGCAAGGCGCCTGCCTCTAGTGGACAGAAAATGACAGGTCAAGCATTAATGTTGTAATTTAATTGCTAATTCATCGATAATTTTGTCATTAATCTCTCGTCTTTCGCGCGGCCATTTGGGCGGCGGCTGGTTGGAGAACCAGGTATATTGCCGCTTGGCATATTGGCGGGTGGCAAGGCTGCCCTTCGCAATGAGATTGTCCAGGTCGCTGTCGCCTTTGAGGAACGCCGCGATCTCGGGCACGCCGATCGCCCGCATCACCGGCAGGTCCGGGGGAAGGTTTCGGGTCAGGAGCGCCGCGACCTCCTTGATCGCGCCGCCCTCCATCATCATGACGAAGCGCCGGTCGCACCGCTCGATCAGCCAGTCGCGCGGTGGCAGCAGGATCATTGGCGACAGGGTGATGCGGTCGCCGATGCCACCTTCCTTATGCTGCTGCCATTGCTTGAGCGGTCTGCCGGTTGACCGCACCACCTCCAGCGCGCGGGCGACGCGGGTCGTGTCGGCCGGAGCGAGCCGGGCGGCGGCTTCCGGGTCTTCGCGGCTCAGCGCCTCATGCGCATCGGCCACCGCCATGGCGCGGACGGCGGCGCGGACATCGGGATCGATCTCCGGCACCGGGGCGATACCGTCCAGCAAGGTGCGGATGTAGAGGCCGGTCCCGCCGACCAGCACCGGCAGCTTGCCCGCTTCATGGGCGGCGTTCACCTCCGCCTTCGCCTCCGCCGCCCAGCGCGCGGCGGTGCAGGCTTCCGCCCCGTCGATATGGCCGAACAGGCGATGCGGCACATCGCCGATTTCCTCCGGCGAGGGGCGGGCGGACAGGATGGCAAGGTCAGTATAGACCTGGCTGGCGTCGGCATTGATGACGATGCCGTCGGCCGCCCTGGCGAGGCGACAAGCGAGCGCGCTCTTGCCGCTGGCGGTCGGCCCGGCAATAAGCGCGACGCGCGGGCGGGATTCGCCCCGACCCGTTTCGGATGTTGGTTCAGGAGTGTTCATGTTCGTCGCGACCTTAGTGGCAAGTGGCTCGATCGGGCAGGGGGATATTGCCGAGGCCGCCGACCGGCTGCGCGACGCGGGCTGCCAGCCGGGCGAAGCCGCCTGGCTCGACGCGGACAAGGCGGCCGACCTCTTCTTCGCCGCCGATCCGGTCAAGGCCCGCGCGGCGTTGACCGATCTGGGGCAGGGCATCGACGTCATCGTCCAGCCGTCCGCCAATCGCCAAAAGAAGCTGCTGATCGCCGACATGGATTCGACCATGATCACTGTCGAGTGCATCGACGAACTGGCCGACTATGCGGGCATCAAGCCCCAGATCGCCGAGATTACCGAGCGGGCGATGCGTGGCGAGCTGGACTTCGCCGGCGCGCTGCATGAGCGGGTCGCGCTGCTCAAGGGTCTGGCGGACAGCGCCATCGACCAGTGCCGCACCGAGCGGGTGGTCATCATGGGCGGGGCCAGGGCGCTGGTTCGCACGATGAAGGCGCGGGGGGCGAAGACCTTGCTGGTGTCGGGCGGCTTCACCCGTTTCACCGGGCCGGTGGCGCAGGAGATCGGCTTCGACGCGGCGGTCGCCAATGTGCTGGAAATCGCCGATGGCGCGCTGCTGGGCACCGTCACCATGCCGATCGTCGATGCGGCGCGCAAGCGGGCCGAACTGGAGGCGGCGATCGCGGGCGGCATCGATCGGGCGCTGACCTTGGCCGTGGGCGACGGCGCCAACGACATTCCGATGATCGAGGGCGCGGGGCTGGGCGTCGCCTATCATGCCAAGCCCAGGACCCGCGCCGCCGCCGCCGCGGAAATCGTCCATGGCGATCTGTCGGTGCTGCTTTACGCACAGGGGATCGCCTCGGCGCAGTGGGTGACGGAATAACGGCCTATCGCCCTTAACGCACCATTCACCGTCATTTCGATCGGGTAATGGATTCGTTTCGCAAAGTGAAACGTTGGCCTTCCGCCGCCTATCCAGCGGTGAGAGAGGTCTAACGGCGTCGGGCGGTTTTCCGTTCCGCGTCCAGGGAGAGGTTATGCAAATCAGATATATGGCTTTGGCCGCCGCCGGGCTGCTGGCCTTGAGCGCCTGCGCGAAGAATGAGGCCCCGGTCACGACCGCGCCGCCGGTCGGCCCCGGCGCCATTGCGGGCACCGTGGCCGCCGATCGCGACGGCGACGGCATCGCCGACGGCTATTATACCGCCGACGGCATCTATCATGCGATCCAGGGTCCGCCCTGCCCGCCGCCGCCTCCGCCGCCGCCGCCCCGTTCGGGAGAACGCGGCTGATCCACGCAGTCTTTCGGGCGCGGCACATCCGCCGCGCCCTTTCACTATGCGCTTCCCTGATCCCCTGCCTGCTGATCGCCGCCGCCGCGTCTCCGCAGGCGGTATTGGCGCAGCCCAACGCCGAACAGGCCGCCAAATCGAGCATCGGCGCGGAAATTCGCGCGCAGGTGGGTGGGAAATACAAGGATTTCTACGCACCGCGCGGCTATTGGCCGCTATGGGTGGAAAAGGGGCGGGTCGGGCCGCAGGCCGATGCGCTGCTCGCCCTGATCGACAAGAGCGAGGCCGATGGTCTCGATCCCCGCGACTATGATCCCCGCGATCTCAAGCGCCTGATCGAGGAGGCGGACGCCTCCGCGACGCCCAAGGCGCTGGCGCGCGCGGACCTCGCCCTGTCCCGCAGCTTCGCCCGCCTGGTGTCCGACATGCGCCGCCCGGCCAGGGGCGTGAAGATCCGTTATCTCGACAAGGAAGTCGAACCGCGCGATGCCGATCCCTCGGACATATTGCGATCGGCCGCGCTGGCGCCATCGCTGACCGACTATGTCCAGAGCGCCGGCTGGATGAGCCCGCTCTATATGAAATTGCGCAATGCGCGGGCCGGCTATCTCAAGAAATGGGGCGATCTGCCCGACGTCCTCGTGCCCGAAGGCGTCAGGATGCGGCCGGGCGGCAAGGGCGCGGACATCGCCGCGCTTCGTCAAAGGCTGGGACTGGCGGACGGCATATCCTATGACAAGGCGCTGGTCGCCAGGGTGAAGGCTTTCCAGACCGACCATGGCCTGAAGCCCGATGGCGTTGCGGGCGCGATGACCATCGTCGCCCTCAACCAGGGGCCGCAGCTTCATGCGCGGTTGCTGGCGCTCAATCTGGAGCGGGCGCGGCTGCTGCCCGGACCCTGGACGCGCCATGTGGTGGTGGACGCCGCCTCGGCCCGGCTCTGGTATTATAGCAAGGGGTCGCTGGACGGGACGATGAAGGTCGTCGCCGGCGCGAAGGAAACGCAGACGCCGCTGATGGCGGGGATGATCCGCTATGCGACGCTCAACCCCTATTGGAACATTCCGCCCGATCTGGTGGAGCGCAAGGTCGCGCCCAAGATTCTCGACGGCGGCTCGCTCAAGGCCATGCGCTATGAGGCGCTGGCCGACTGGAGCGCCAATCCCGCGCCGCTGGCCCAGAGCGCGATCGACTGGAGCGCGGTGGCGGGCGGGCGGCAGGAGGTGCGGTTGCGCCAGTTGCCGGGCAGCGACAATGCGATGGGGAAGGTCAAGTTCATGTTCCCCAACGATCTTGGCATCTATCTGCACGACACGCCGCAGCGAAATCTGTTCGCCAAGGAAGACCGTCACTTCAGCAATGGCTGTGTCCGGCTGGAGGATGCGCAGCGGCTGGGTCGCTGGTTCTTCGGCAAGACGCCCAGCGCGGAGGGTGACAAGCCCGAGCAGCATGTGCCCTTGCCCCAGCCGGTGCCGGTCTATCTGACCTATCTGACGGCGGTGCCCACCGCGCAGGGTGTGCAGTTCCTGCCGGATGTCTATGGGCGGGACGGGGAGTGAAGCGATTTACTCAAACCGTTCGCCCTGAGCCTGTCGAAGGGCTTTTCTTCTTCAAAATTGAGTGAAGGGCTTCGACAAGCTCAGCCCGAACGGGAGAACTGGTTCAATGGCAACCCCCGCCAGCATCCAGATTTAATGGTTTAGAGCGGGATGACATTTGTTTGAATCGTCATTGCGAGCGCAGCGAAGCAATCCACTGGCGCTCCGATGGATTGCTTCGCTGCGCTCGCAATGACGGGGTGGATCAATGTGAAGTCATCACATTCTAGTGGATGCCAGCCAGCATCCACAGGGCCATGGCCACCATCATCACATTTTCGGTCAGGGACACAAAGCCCAGCGGCACATTGCTGTTGCCGCCGACGCAAGCGCATTTGAGTTCGCGTTTCTCGACATAGACGGCCTTGAACACCGACACCGCGCCGATGCCGCCGATGAAGAGCGCGACCAGGATGGACAGCCAGTCCAAAGCCCGCGTCAGCATCAGCGCGCCCGCCCCCAGTTCCAGAAAGGGATAGGCCAGCCCATAGGGCGGCAGTCGGCGGGCGAGCAGGTCATAGTTCAGGAACATCGTCGCGAACCGATCGACATCCTGTAATTTCAGCATCGCGAGCAGCATCATCGCGATGGCGACGAACCGCTCCAGCGTCATGAAGGAGATCAGCGGCAGGAAGGTCAGCCAGTTGACCGCCAGCGCCAGCAAGGCCGCCACGGCGAAGACGGCAAGAACCGGCACATAGCTGGTCGCCGTGGGATCTTTCACCTTGAGGCCCAGATAGCGGCGCAGATCGTCATGGCCGCCGATCCGCTGGCCATCGACGAAGATTTGCGGCGTGGTCTTCACGTCATGCCGCGCCTTAAAGGCGTCTGTTTCCGCGCGAGTCGTCAGCCAGAGATCGTCCACCTCATAGCCATGGCGCTTGAGCAGCCAGCGCGCCTTCACGCCATAAGGACAGACATGGCCGGGCATCACCATGCGGTGAAGGCTGGCGCTTTTGCGGGCTGGGCTGGTCATCGTCGCATCCTTGGCATGTGTCTGGATGCAGCCCATATAGGGTCTGTACCATGGTACGGAGTCAAGGGATGAACATGACGATTTCTGCGCTGGCCCATGCCGGCGGGGTCGGGGTGGAGACGGTGCGCTATTATCAGCGGCGCGGCCTGCTCGACACGCCGGAGCGGGGCGCCGGAGGAAGGGGCGGTATCCGCCGCTATGGCGAAGCGGATGCGCGGCGGCTGGGCTTCATCCGATCGGCGCAGGGGGCGGGCTTCACCTTGGAGCAGATCGGCGAACTGTTGCACCTCGACGCGGGACAGGATCGGGCGCGTGCGCGCGAACTGGCGGCGGAACGGATCGCGGCGCTCGACGTGAAGATCGCCGAGTTGCAGGCGGCCCGCACCGCGCTGGAGCGACTGGCCCGGCAATGCCATGCGAGCGAGGACGGGCCATGCCCGATCATCGCCGCGTTCGACGCCCTTTGATTGTCTGTTTCGTTGTCGCCTTCTTGCTGCTGCTCTTGGGGCAGGGCCATGCCTTGCGGGTCGCGGCGAAGACCTGCGAGGAGGCGGACTTTGCGCGATCTATCGGGTTCTTGCCCAGATAGTCGACCGTGGCGTTTCGGAGCTGGCTGATCGTCACGTCGCTGGGGATGCAGCTTTTGAGCTTGTTGGCTTCCCGCGTCGTGTTGAACGCATCGACCGCGCCGCTGATATAGCCAAGGCATTCATAGGTTTTTTCGAAATAATCCTTGCCGCCCTTTTCGGTCGTGCAGACCGCGTACAGTTCATCGCCGGTGTAGAAGCCGGCATGGGCCGCGGCGGGGAAAAGTCCGCAGGCGGCAAGCGCGGCGGCGCGGAGAAATTTTCGGTGCGGCATGTTCAGATCACTCCAGCCCCGCCACCAGCCCGTCGATCGCGCCTTGCAATATGTAGCTGGCCGCCAGCTTGTCCACCAGTTCGTCGCGACGGGCGCGGCTGGCGTCGGCTTCCAGCAGGGTGCGGGTGACGGCCTGGGTCGACCAGCGCTCGTCCCAGAGCAGCACCGGATAACCAAGGTCCGCGACATTATGGGCGAAGGCGCGGCTGGCCTGGCTGCGCGGCGAATTGCTGCCGTCGAGATTGAGCGGCAGGCCGATGACGATGCCCTTCACCTGCTGCTGCTCGATGAAGGCGGCCAGCGCAGGCTTGTCCTTGCTGAACTTGCTGCGCGTGACGGTGTAGGCGGGGCTGGCGATGGTCCAGGCGGCGTCGCACAGGGCAAGGCCGATCGTCTTGGTGCCGACATCCATGCCGATCAGCCGCCCGCCCTGCGGCAGCGCTTCGCGAAAGGCCACGCGATCCGTTGTTACCAATGTCATGGCGAAAGCCCCTGCCACTTCTTTGGACCGGAGTCACTTGCCGGTGAAGGCTGCCAGCCTTTTCTGCGCGTCCTGCCGCACATTGCCCCAGAAGAGGCTATAGTCATAAACATGGTAATTATTGCCGGGCAGGGTGAACGGTCCCATGTCGACCGGATCGCCGATCATCAGCACGCCGCTGGTGTCGCACCGGGCGGGGACGACGCCGGTGACGAGCCTGGGCGGCTTGCCCTCCTCACGCGCGTCGATCGTGCCGATATTGGCGCTGGCCGACGCCTTGCCATTGAAGGCCCCGGTGATCGGGTTGGTGCAGAGCATGTGCGTGCCCTTGCGCGGTTTTCCGGTATAGCCGGTCTTGCGCTCGAAACTTTCGACCACGGCGGACGGATCGGCCGGTTCGGCATAGCTTTGCCAGCTGACGATGCAATGCGCCTGATCCTGCCGCGCGCAGGCGGGCAGGCCGAGCGCGGGCAGGTCCGCCTCAACCGACACCGGCCAGCCCACGGCATAGACGGCGGCGACGCGGTCGGCGACCGGCTTGCCCGCCACCTGTTCGCGCAGTAGCTGCAGCAGGTGGCGCGACCCCTGGCTATGCCCGGCCAGGATCAGCGGGCCGGTGGGGTTGGCTTTGAGGAAGGCGGCGAAAGCCTGCGCCACGTCGCGATAGGCGGCGGCCAGCGCCTGCTCGCCCGCCGGCTTGTCGGTCAGGAACGCGCCATAATTGGCCTGGCGATAGCGGGGCACCCAGACCGTGCCCGCGGCGTTGAAGGCGCTGGCCTGGCTCATGACGAAGCGGCGGGCGGTGCTATCCGCATCCTTGTCATCCAGCCGGGCGTTCCAGTGGGAATCGCCGAAGGTGGTGATGTAGCTGGTCGGATGGATGAAGAAGATCGCGGCCTTGCGGGCGGCTTTGGGCGTCGTTGCCCCGGCCGGAATCCAGAGCGCCGGATTGTCCTTTTCGATGTCGGGCCGGGCGATCCACATCGCGGCGTCGACATAGGCGTCGGCGGGCAGGGGCTGGAGCTGGGTGAAGGGTTCGCGCGGAACCATCACCATGCGGATCAGCTGCGTGCCCCAGACGCGGTAGACCAGCAGCGCGGCGATCACCAGCACCACCAAGGTCGCGATGACATAGAGGAATTTGCGCGCCACCCACACTCTCCGAAATTGTCCTGCTTGTCTGGCGCATGGCACGGGCGCGCGCAAGGGGCGCTAAAGCCGCTTGAAGCGGATGGGCACGGGTGGTAGCGGCGGCCCATGTCGATAGACCTTCAGACCGTGAAAAAGATCGCCAGCCTTTCGCGCATTTCGGTGACGGATGCCGAAGCGGAAGCCATGGTGCCCGAACTCAACAACATCCTTGGCTGGGTGGAGCAACTGGGCGAGGTGGACGTGACCGGCGTGCAGCCGATGACCGCCGTCATCCCCAACCATCAACGCCTGCGCGACGATGTCGTCAACGATGGCGATGTGCGCGACAAGGTGCTGGCCAATGCGCCGCAGGCCGAACATGGCTTCTTCGCGGTGCCCAAGGTGATCGAATAATGACCAACCTGACTGATCTTACCGTAGCCGAAATCCGCGATGGCTTCCGTGGCGGAGATTTTTCGGCGCGCGAGGTGGCGGAGGCATTCAACGCCAATGTCGCCGCCGCCAAGGCGCTGAACGCCTTCATTGTCGAGACGCCGGAAAAGGCGCTGGAAGCCGCGGACGCTGCCGACGCGGCGAAAGCCGCGGGCGAGACGTTGAAGCCGCTCGCCGGCGTGCCGATCGGCATGAAGGACCTGTTCTGCACCCAGGGTGTCCAGACCACTGCCGCGTCGCACATGCTGGAAGGCTTCACGCCCACTTATGAATCGACCGTGTCGGGCAAGCTGTGGGCAGCGGGCGCGGGGATGCTGGGCAAGCTCAACCTCGATCAGTTCGCCATGGGCTCCTCCAACGAGACGA
Organism: Sphingobium sp. WR1; assembly: GCF_059693745.1. NCBI lineage: Bacteria > Pseudomonadati > Pseudomonadota > Alphaproteobacteria > Sphingomonadales > Sphingobiaceae > Sphingobium > Sphingobium sp. WR1. Next base: position 101,584 of record NZ_JCATID010000008.1, read on the forward strand.
GCTATTATGGCAATGTGATCTCGCCCTGGCGGCGGAATGACGGCGGCAACGCCGCGCTGGCGCCCGGCGGGTCTTCGGGCGGCTCGTCCTCGGCCATTGCCGCGCGGCTGTGCCCGGCGGCGACCGGCACCGACACGGGCGGATCGATTCGCCAGCCTGCCGCCTTCACCGGCATTTCGGGCATCAAGCCGACCTATGGCCGCTGCTCGCGCTGGGGCATCGTCGCTTTCGCCTCGTCACTGGACCAGGCCGGGCCGATGGCGCGGACGGTGCGCGACAATGCGATCCTGCTGGAGGTCATGTCGGGCTTCGATCCCAAGGATTCGACCAGCCTCGATCTGGCCGTGCCGCAGTGGGAAGCCAATCTGTCGAGCGATCTCAAGGGCAAGAAGGTCGGTATTCCCAGGGAATATCGCCCTGATGGCCTGAATGCCGAAATCTCCGCTTTGTGGGATCGCGGCATCGAATGGCTCAAGGACGCGGGCGCCGAAGTGGTGGATGTATCGCTGCCGCATACAAAGTATGCGCTGCCCACTTATTATATCATCGCCCCGGCCGAGGCGTCTTCGAACCTCGCCCGCTATGACGGCGTGCGCTACGGCCAGCGCGACCTGCCCGATGGGGCGGGGTTGCAGGACATGTATGCCGCCACCCGCGCCGCCGGCTTCGGGCCGGAGGTCAAGCGCCGCATCATGATCGGCACCTATGTGCTGTCGGCGGGCTTCTATGACGCCTATTACACACAGGCGCAGAAGGTGCGGGCGCTGATCGCGCGCGATTTCGAACTGGCATTCGAACAGTGCGACCTGCTGCTGACCCCGACCGCGCCGAGCGCCTCCTTCGCGCTAGGCGAGAAGCAGGCCGATCCGCTGGCCATGTATCTGAACGACGTCTTCACCGTGCCCGCCTCGCTGGCGGGGCTGCCGGCGATGGCGGTGCCGGGCGGGCTGGATTCGGCGGGTCTTCCGATCGGTCTCCAGATCATCGGCAAGGCGCTGGACGAACAGACCGTGCTGAACGCCAGCCTCGCCATCGAGGAGCGGGCCGGCTTCACCGCGCGGCCGGACAAGTGGTGGTAACGAACCCGTGCTCCTGCGAAAGCAGGAACCCAGGGCCATCTGGCTCTGCATTCACCCTGGGTTCCTGCTTCCGCAGGAACACTTGAGGATTTGAAGATGACTGAATCAACCTATCGCATCCAGGGCGCAACCGGCGAGTGGGAGGTCGTGATCGGCCTGGAAGTCCATGCGCAGGTGACGTCGAACGCCAAGCTGTTCTCGGGCGCCGCGACGGCGTTCGGCGCGGAGCCGAACACGCAGGTCAGCCTGGTCGACGCGGCCATGCCCGGCATGTTGCCCGTGCCGAACCGCGAGTGCATCCGTCAGGCGGTGCGCACCGGCATGGCGATCGACGCGCAGATCAACAAATGGTCACGGTTCGACCGCAAGAATTATTTCTACGCCGATCTGCCGCAGGGTTATCAGATCAGTCAGCTCTATCACCCGATCGTGGGCGAGGGGCAGATCGAGATCGTGCTGGATGAAAAGAACCCCGAAACCAGCACCAAGACGATCGGCGTCGAGCGCATCCATGTCGAGCAGGATGCCGGCAAGCTGATGCACGACCAGCATCCCACTAGCTCTTATGTCGACCTCAACCGGTCGGGCGTGGCGCTGATGGAAATCGTGTCGAAGCCGGACATGCGTTCGCCCGCTGAAGCAGGGGCTTATCTGTCGAAGCTGCGGACGATCCTGCGCTATGTCGGGTCGTGCGACGGCAATATGGATCAGGGTTCGATGCGCGCCGACGTGAACGTGTCGGTCCGCAAGCCCGGCGAGCCATTCGGCACCCGCACCGAGACGAAGAACGTCAATTCGGTCCGCTTCGTCATGGCCGTGGTCGAGCATGAGGCGAGCCGCCAGGTCGACGTGCTGGAGGCGGGCGGCAAGGTAGTGCAGGAAACGCGCCTCTACGATCCCGACCGGAACGAGACGCGCTCGATGCGGTCGAAGGAAGATGCGCATGACTATCGCTACTTCCCCGATCCCGATCTGCTGCCGCTGGAACTGGACGACGCCTTTCTGGAGGAATGCCGCCAGTCGCTGCCCGAACTGCCCGACGCGAAGCGCAAGCGCTATGAGCAGGGGCTGGGCCTCAGCGCCTATAATGCCGCGACCCTGACCGCTGACGCCGACACGGCGCGCTGGTTCGAGGCGCTGCTGGCCGAAGGCGCGCGCATCCAGAAGAAAAGCGAGGGCGAAGTCGCCAAGGCGTCCGCCAACTGGCTGTTGTCCGAACTTTATGGTGCGCTCAACCGCCTTGGGAAATCGCTCGAAGACAGTCCGGTAAACCCGGAGGAAGGCGCTGAATTGCTGGCGCTCGTCGCCGATGGCACGATCAGCGGCACGATCGCCAAGCAGGTGTTCGAGATCATGCTCGACACCGGCGGCAAGGCGGGCAGGATCGTCGAGGAACAGGGTCTGAAGCAGACCTCGGATACCGGCGCGATCGAGGCGGCGGTGGCCGACGTGCTCGCGAAGAATGGCGACAAGGTCGAGCAGTACAAGGCCGGCAAGGAAGCCCTGTTCGGCTTCTTCGTGGGCCAGACGATGAAGGCGATGCAGGGCAAGGCCAATCCGCAGGTCGTCAATGAACTGGTGAAAAAGGCGCTTGCCTGAACTTTCCCTTTTAAGATAGCCACTTGAGAGCGGGCGGCGCCGGGGGGCGTCCGAGTCTCTTGGGGGGTTTTTAGGGATGAAAGGTGCCTTTCGGGCGGCTGCGGCTGCCCTGTTGTTCTGCATGTCTGCCGCTGGCGCAGCGCAGGAACGGTCCGCGATCAAGCCGGACTTTGCGTTCCCGACCGATCGCCAGCCGACCATCGTGGTCTTCCGGCCCGAAGTGCAGGTCGGCACATTGACGGCGGGCGGGGTGGATGAACCCAATGCGGACTGGACCGGCAGCGCGCGCAATCTGATCGAGGAAGCCATGCGCCGGAACGATACGGTGTCGGGCGCGAAGATCGTCTTCGCCGCCGATCCAGAAGGCGACGATGGCGCCTATCTGGCCGAGTATCGCGCGCTGTTCCGCGCGGTCGCCCAGTCGATCCAGATCCACAAGCTGTTCGTCGGCCAGCGCCTGCCGACCAAGCGCGAGACGTTCGACTGGACGCTGGGCGAGGGAACGCAGCGTATAGCGCAGATGACCGGCGCCGATTATGCGCTCTTCTTCTTCACCCATGACGCCTATGGATCTGCGGGCCGCAAGACGGCGCAGATTTTCGGTGCGATGTTTGGCGTCGCGATCATACCTGGCGTCCATATCGGCTATGCTGGGCTGGTGGACCTCAAGAGCGGCGACGTGATCTGGTTCAACGCCGATCCGCAGATGGGCGGCGATGTGCGGACGGCCGGGGGGGCGGACAAGCGCGTCGGCCAATTGCTGGATGGCTTCCCCGGACGCGTGGTCCCGGACGCAACCGCGCCGGTGAGCGCCAGCAAATGAGGTTCGGCCGTCTGGTGAAGGCGGCCACCCTGGCCGCCACGCTGACGCAATCCATCCCGTTCGCGTCGGCACAACCCGCAATCCAACCGCCCATCGTCGTCACGGCTGGTCCCTACCAGCCGCAGGACAAGGATGAACGCGGCCTGTGGATGCAGATGGACGAGCAGGAGCGCAAGCTCAGGACATCCAATTTCGTGATCCGTGACGCGGCGCTCAACGCCTATGTCCGGGACGTTTTCTGCCGTACGGTCGGGCCGCGCTGCGCGGAGGTGCGCATCTACATCATGCGCACGCCCTATTTCAACGCGAACATCGCGCCCAATGGCATGATGCAGCTCTGGTCAGGCCTGCTGCTGCGCACCCGCGACGAAGCGCAACTGGCCGCCGTGCTGGCGCATGAATATGGCCATTATGCCGACCGCCATTCGCTCCAGCTCTTCCGGCAGACGAAGGACAAGGCGGCATCGGCCACCTTCTTCGCCATGTTCGGGCTGGTCGGCGCACTGGCGGCGCTGGGGCAGATTTCCGCCATCATGGAATTTTCCCGCGACCAGGAGGCGGCGGCCGATGCCGGATCGGTGACGCTGCTGGCCAGGGCGGGCTATGATCCCATGGCGGCTAGCCGCATCTGGGAGCAGTTTCGGGCCGAGGCGGACGCCACCGCCGCCGCGCGAAAGGTGAAAAGCCGCAAGGATAGGACCGGCGGTCTGTTCGCGTCGCACCCGCCCAGTGCGGATCGCGTCGCGGCGCTGCGCGCGCAGGCGGCGGCTCTGACTGGCCCCATCGGCAATCGGGTCAATCGCGACGCCTATCGGACGGCGCTCGCAAATTTCTGGCCGTCGCTGATCGACGACCAGATCAAGCTCAACGATTTCGGCGCGACCGAATATCTGATCGGTCATCTTGCCGACCAGGGATGGACGCCCGCGCTCAGCTACGCGCGGGGCGAACTGTATCGCACGCGTGGGACCGCGACCGACCTGACGGCTGCGGCGGGCTATTATCGGACGGCCTGTGCGGACGATGGAGCGCCGGTGGAAAGCTGGCGCGGCCTTGGCCTGGCGCTGTTGCGATCGGGAGACGCCGATGGCGGCCGCGACGCCCTGAAAACCTATCTTACCCGAAAACCCGACGCCCCGGACCGGGCGATGATCGCCATGATGGCAGGAGTGAATTGAAGATGCGCGCGAAACATGGATGGACGGCGGCGATGGTTCTGGCCATGACCGCCAGCAGTCCGGCGATGGCCGGCTACAAGCTGATGCCCAAGAACATGGCGGTCGCTGTTGCTAAGTCGGGCCTGACGGTGACGCCGGGCATCGACTGGAACCGCCTGGGCGCGCGGCCGGGCCGCAATGCCGAAAGCTGGACGCTGGACGGGCTGTCGCTGAACGATGTCACTTTCTATGGCGGCATCGCCAACGACACGACCTTGTTCCGGGACGCCAAGAAGAAGACCGATCCGCTTCCGCGCTTTTCCTCGACCATGCTGGTGCCGGATATCGCCCAATTGTTCGAGAGCAGCTATCGCGTGTCCAATGGCACGTCGCTGATGGCGATCGACACGGTCGAGCCGGCGACCTTCGCAGGCAAGCCGGGTTTCCACTTCACCTATAATTTCGTGGTGCAGGGTGAGGAGGTCCGGCGCAAGGGTGTGGCCGACGGCGCGATCATCGACGGCAAGCTCTACATGATCACCTATGAGGCGCCGGTCATTCATTATTTCGATGCAGGTGAGGCTGCGGCTCAGGCTCTGGTCGCCAGCGCGCAGTTGGTCTCCATCAGACGCTGACAGTCGGCAATCGCAAATAAGGGGCGCCGCCGGGGGGACCAGCGACGCCCCTCTTTCATGCCCGGCGCCCTTGGGGAGGGTATGCTGCCGGAGCGGAGCAGGCGGACCGGGAGGGTCTGTGGGGTGTGGCCCGCCTGTTCATCAGTCAGACGTCACAGGATGAAGTTAACCGTCGCCCTGAATGAGATGGCGACGTGATTTTGTTGTTCTTCCGCACCGAATTCACCGCCGATGCGGAAACTGTCCGTGCCGCCGTAGAGGCGCGCGCGGCCTGTCCAGCCATTGGTCCGATCTTCCGACACCAGCGTGAACCGATCGCCGCCCTTGAAATAGGCAGTGGTGTCGCCGAGCGACCCGCCGATGATCTGACGGCGGCCGCCCTCCAGTTCAAGGCGCAGCCAGCCATCGGCCGGGTTGAGCGAGCCGAAATCATAGCCTGCCGTCACCGTGCCGTTGGCCGTCGTTTCGTCGCTGGTGCGGCCGAGGACGGTTAGGTTGAAGGCGTCGCCGCCGCCGGTTTCGGCATAGCCGTCTTCCTTCAGGCGATAATAGTCGATGCCGACCGCCGGGCGCAGGCCGAAGCGGCCCATCTGGAACTGGTAAGACGCGCCGGCTGTGGCCGAATAGAGCTTGCCGTCCCATTTGCCGTTGGCGGTGCGGGTGACGTCGCCATTCTCAAAATGGCGGGTGCCCGAAAAGTTGATCGTCGCGGCCGACAGGCGGGCGAAGGCCAGCAGCGGACCCCATTGGCCGCGCCAGTGCGCCGCCAGCTCATATTGGTCGGAATCGACCGCATTGTTGGAGCCGCCAGAGGAATCGCTGCCGTGGATATAAGCGAGCGACCCGCCGAACGCGCCCAGTTCGGTCAGATATTCGGCGCCGCCGCCCGCGCCCCAGCCGTTGATGTCGTAGGAGGCGGTGCTGCCCACGCTCTTGGCGCTGCCGAAGGCGACCTGCTGCAACCAGAAGCCGAGGCGGCCGTCCTTGGTGCGGTAGATGCCATTGGGGTCGGACAGGATGCGCGCGGTCGCCCGCGAACCCGCCGTCACCGCCTCGAAGGTGCCGCCGGCATGGTCGGGCAGCATCTGGCGCAGATTGGCGTTCAGCGTGTTGCCGTCCGCAATAGCTAGATAGGCGCCGGCAATGCCGCTGTCATTGTCGAGCGCATTGAAGATGGCGGAGTAGGCGCGTGCCACCGAGCCGCTGAGGCCGAGGTCGGATACGCTCTTCGCCGCGATCGAGAGGGTAACGGTGCCTGCCGCGCTGTCGCTGTTCACCGTGCCCTTGAAAATATAGGGCAGGTCGGTGGTGGTGCTCGACAAAGTCGGCGATCCGTTCAGCGATCCGGCGCGGACGATGACATAGTCGCCTTCCGATCCGCTGACCTGGGTCAGGTTGACCTTGACCTTCGCACCGCTGGCGAAGGTCGCCGCACCGGCGACGTCATAGCTGGTGTGCGTATCTTTCGCCGCGTCGATGGTCACGCCGATGGTGGAGGTGCCGCTGGCGGACAGCGAGGCGAGTGACACCGCGCCGGCATTGGTGGCGTTGAGCGTGCCGCCATTCAGCACGACCGCGACATTGCCGCTGTTGCTGAGCGCGCCCGACAGCGATGAGGTGCCGCCCAGAGTCAGCGTACCGCTGCCGCTGCCGAAATCGACTGCGCCCGCAATTTTTGCGGTGTCGGCGAGGGTGAGCGTCGAACTGCCCGCGCCAAAGGCGATGTCACCGGTCAGGCTGGATGCGCCCGACAGGGCAAGGCTGTCATTGCCCGCGCCGAAGCTGACATCGCCGGTGATGGTGCCCGCCGACACCGTCACCACGTCATTGCCCGATCCAAGGCGGATATCGCCCCCGATCGACGGCGCGGTGGCGGTGGAGGAGGCAAGCGCCTGGGTCAGGGTGACGCCGCTGCTGTTGGCGCTGAGATCGATCGCGATGTTCGATCCATCCTTGCCGCCGGTCGCCGTGATCTTGCCGGTGTTGGACAGGCTGGAGACGGTGCCCGACGAATCGAGGATCGCGATGGCAGTGCCTTTTTCAGAGCTGAGAGCGGATGCGCTGATCGCGCCGCTGACCTTGATCGATCCGACAGTAACCCCGGCATCGATCACCAGACCGCGGGCCGAGGTGCCGTCCTTCGACGATCCGGTTGCGCCGACAGTGCCGCTGACCTCGACCGTGCCCGTGCTCGCGCCCGATCCGACACGCAGCGCGGTGGCATTGCTGTCATAGGAAACGGCCGCCACGGTGCCCTTGACCAGCACGCCCTTGGCGATCGACACGTCGCCGCCCAGGCCGCCGATGGCAAGGCCATTGGCGTCAACGCCGTCATAAATGCCATAGCCGGCGATCCCGCCATTGACGATCAGGCCATAGCCGGTGCTGTCGCCGGTCACGGCGCCGATCACGGTGTCGGCATCGGCCGCGCCGATCTGCACGGCCGCCGCCTTGCCATAGGTGATGACCGTGGCGCTGCCTTCCGTGCTGTCGGTCAGGCCGTCATTGTCGATATCGTCGTCGTCATCGTCGAGCGTCGGCGGCACGTCGAAGATCACGCCGCCCGCCACATTGCCCGCGATGACCAGGGCCGATCCCCCTTGGAGCAGGTCGTCGGCGTCGAGCTTCGTCACGTCGCTCGGGCGGGTGGTGGTGCGATAGCCGGTGCTGACGATGCTGCCCTGGATCTTCACCGTGCCGCTGACGTCGCCCAGCAGCGCTGCGCCGATGCTGTTGGCGCCGGTGACGGAAGTGGTTCCGCGCAGCGTGACATTGCCGGTGACGTCATTGGCCAGGACGCCATAGCTATTGTCGCCGACCACCGTGGTCGAACCGCTGGTGGACAGATTGCCGGTCAGCGCGCCGTCGAGGCGGATGCCCGCCGACTGGTTGCCCTCAATGGAGATGGTGCCGCTATGGACGATGTCGCCGGTGTGGGCGGCGCCGGACTGGACCCATATGGCGGTCTTGCCGCTCCCCCTGGCGAAGGCGCCGTCGACATCGCCGTCGCTGTCGCTGTCGGTCGCGGTATAATCCTCGGTCAGGGTGATGGTGCCGCTGTTGGTGACGGTGCCGTTCGTGCCGGGCGCGACCAGGATGCCAGCGACATTGTCGGCATCGTTGATGGTGATGGTGCCGGCATTGGTGACGGCATGGCTGCTGTCCATCGTCACCGCCGCGCCGCTGGTCAGCGTGATCGATCCCGCCGACGTGATGTTGATCGAATCGGCCGCGCCGCTGGCGATGGTGGACGTCCTGACGGCGGCGGTGGTGGCGGTCGAGATCGTGGTTTCGGCGGCCGCGTCGGCCACCGTCAGAGCCGCCAGCACGGGGGCGATGGCCGTGCAGGCCAGTAGATGTCGCATGATGTCTCCTCTGCGTGTCGCGCTGAATGTTCTGTGCGCGCGTGCGTTTGGGACGACGCCCGGCGGTGCATCCCGTCAGGCAGTGCGATGATTTTGTTCAGAAAGCGAAATCGATCCCGATTCGCAGCGTGCGAGGACGCAGGGGGGTGTAATAATCGGTCCGCAGGTCGAAGGGCGTGCCCAGCGAGAAGCGGTTGCCATTGCTGTCGAGCAGATTGGTGAGCGACAACGAATATTGCACCGGGCCGCGCGTCAGGCTGGCGGTCAGGCTGGTGTCGACATAATTGCCCTGGGTCTGGCCCAGGATCGGGCCGACTCCCAGACGCGACTTGCCGACATAGCGAGCAGAGCCATTGAGGTGGAAATCGAGGTCGCCGGCCAGTGGCGCGCGATAGTCGAAGGCGAGCCGGCCGCCGATATTGGCGACATTGGGAAGGGACAGCGAGCGGCCGTCATAGGACAGGGCGCGCAGGAACTGGGCCGGTTGGCTGAGGCGGCTGTCATTGTAGATGAAGCTGCCGTCGAGGGTGAACGCCGGGAGCGGGCGGACGACGATGCGCCCCTCGACCGTGTAGATGCGGCCGTCGCCGATATTGGCGGTGGTAGGCAGGCCGATCCGATCGGTGACATCGGCCTGGATATCGCGCCAGTCGGTATAGGCGGCGTTGGCGCTGATCGCGAGCGTATCGCGGCCGGGAATTCCCTTGCGAAAGCCCAGTTCGAAGGTCGAGATGCGATCATTTTGGAAACGCCGCACACGCTGATCGTCGACCGCCAGGCCGCCGGGGCGGAAGCCTTGCTGGAACTTGGCGTAGAGGGTGACGCCCGGAATGGAGTCGGTCAGCAGCGAGGCGGAGGGCAGGAAGACCGTCTCGCTGCGGTCCGCCTGCGCCTCCGCCCGTGCCAGCACGGCGGAAGAAAGGGCGGCGACGGGATCGAGTGCTTCGCCCGACAAGCGGCTGTTGGTAAGGCGGCCGCCGAAGGTGGCGATGAGTCCTCGGGTCGGTTCGAACGAGGCTTCGCCGAACAGGGTGGCTTCCTTGACGCTGTTGCGCACGCCGGTCGCGGTGGCGGGCCGTCCCATGCCATAGACCGGAACGCCGGGAATGACCTCCGGCTGGGCGGCGGCCAGACCAAATCCGGTAAGGGAGCGGTTGAGCCGGGAGGTGCTTTGCAGATAGGAGGCGCCCACTATCCAGCCCAGCCCATTGTCGAGATCGCGCACCAGCCGGTTTTCCGTGGAAAAAATATCGACCTTGTTGGTCTGGCGGAAAAGGGCAGGTGCGCCGTCCTGCTGGGTCGCGTCATAGCTTTCCGCCAGTTCGTTCCGCACATAGCCGGTCGAGGAAACGAAGCGCAGATTGTCCCATTGCCGTTCGATGCGCAGATTGCCGAGCAGATAGTCCGAAAGATAGGGCTGGGCGACGGCCGATGCGCGCTGGAGCCGCCCGACCGAGCGCGCCGCATATTGGGCATCGTCGCCGTCGATATGCTGGTAGACGCCGGTAAGATCGATCGTCCAGTTCTCGTCGGGCGCAAAGCGCAGCGCGGCGCGACCGCCCCAGGTGCGCACCCGGTTGACGTCGTCCTTGTCGCGATTGACGTCGTCGATATAGCCGCCTTCCTGCACGCCATAGCCGACGACCCGCAGCGCGAGTTTTTCCGCGACGATGGGGATATTGAGGGTTGCCGAAACATCGCCGCCGGGATCGCCATGCTGGGTCGCGGTCAGTCCTGCCGATGCTTGCCCGCCATATTCGGCCAGATTGGGGGCGTTGGGCATGATACGGATGATGCCGCCCAGCGACCCCGCGCCATAAAGCGTGCCCTGTGGTCCTTCCAGCACCTCGACCCGGCCGATGTCGTAGAGCTTAAGATCCGGGTCGGGCGCGGCATAGTTCAGACGCATGTCGCCCAGATATTGGCCCGTCGTCGCCTGGGTCGGTCCGGCGACGCCCGAATCCGCGATGGCGCGGATGAACAGCTTGTTGCGGCCATTGCCGGCATGGGTCGAGCTGAGGCTGGCAATGCGCGCCAGCAGGGTGGCGGTGCCGTTCGCCGCCTCGCCGCTGGTGAAGGCGGGGTTGTCCATTGCCTCGACCATGCCGGCATAGCGGAGCAGGGGCGTATCGCGCTTGGAGGCGGTGACGATGATTTCGGCGGGCGGCGGATCGGGCGGGGGAGCGGCCGGTATCGGCGCTGGGGCAGCGGCGATCGGTGTGGGTGCGGGACGCGCGCGGACGATGCGCCAGGTGGTGGCGTCGATCCGCACCGCCGTCGCGCCCGTTCCCTTCAACAGCCGCCTGAGAGCGGCGTCGACCGACAACTTGCCTTCGACGCCAGCGGTCGCGATACCCGCCAATGACTGATCGGACATGCCGATGCTGACGCCTGTCTGACGGCCGAGCGCGATCGTCGCCTCGCCCAGCCGGCCGGGGGCGATGCGGATCATCTGTCTGTCCGCCGCTTGCGCGGGCGTCGTGCTCGCTATGATGAGGGCGGTGACAAGAAGAAGCTCAGCTCTGCGGCCCATTTCCTTCCTTGATTGGCCCTTCCTTCAGCAGCCACGCATCGCCCTGTCGCACGGCGGACAGGCCCATCAGCGGCGCGGCGCCCGCGAAGAAGCGCACCGCGTCCCTGTCGAGGCGGATGGTGCCGGTGAAACGGCTGGCTCCGGCCTGCGGCGTGAAATGCACGGTGACGCCGAGCGAGCGGGCGATATCCTCGCCCACCTGCCTCACCGGCGCATTGGCATAGACCAGATTGCCCTGACGCCAGCTGGCGACGGCGGCGGGCGCGACGTCCATGACGCGCAGTCCGTCGGCATCATCGGCAAGGCCCCGACCGGCGGGGAGGGCGATGGCTTCGGCCTGCGGGTTATAGATCACCTTGCCTTCTGACACGCCGATGCGGGTGGCGCCGCTGGCATGGACGATGTTGAACACCGTCCCGGCATCCTCGAACACGGCGTCGCCCACCGTCACGCGGAAGGGATTGGCGGCGTCATGACGCACGGTGAAGGCCGCTTCGCCGCTGTCCAGCGCGGCGAAGCGCGCATTCTTATGATCGAGGCGCAGGCTGGTGCCGCCGTTCAGTTCGATCTTCGTGCCGTCGTCGAGCGCGATGCTGCGCGTCTCGCCCGGCCGTGTCGTCACGGTATAGATGTCGGCGCGGTTGAATGTGCCGATGGAGACGGCCGCGACCAGCGCCGCCGCGATCGCGCCGCCGCCGACCCAGCGCCACGGACGGCGGCGCGGCGCGACATCGTTCGCCGCGACCGGCATGGTCACGGATTCCGGTGGAATGATCGTATCGAGATCGGCGTCCGCCGCCATCAGCGCGTCATAGGCCGCCGCATGTGCGGGATCGCCCTCCAGCCAGAGGGTGAAGGCGTCCCAGTCGTCAAATTGGGGGTCGCGCGTGGCAATGACCCACGCGAGCGCCTCCTGATCCATCATGGCTCCAGCCCTGTTCATATCTTGCCCCTTACAGAGCCTGACGCCGCCGACCCGATCATTCCGTATCCATTTTCTGCTTGAGCGCCAGCATCGCACGATAGGCCTTTTGCAGATCCTTTTCGACGGTGGTCAGGCTGACGCCAAGTTCGGCGGCAATGATCTTCTGCCCGACGCCCTCGATGCGGAAGCGGCGGAACACCAGTTCGACGCGGGGGCCAAGGTCGCGCAGCACGCCGCGCGCTTCATCCAGCTTCTGGTTCAGGATCATGCGGTCGTCGATCGCGATGTCCTCGGTCGGGTCGGCCATGACCCCGCCCGCGCCCTCCGCCCAATCCTGTTCGCGCCGCTCGCGCCGGGTGGCGGAGCGGTAGCGGTCCAACATGAGGTTGTTGGCCATGCGATAGAGATAGGGCAGCGGATCACTCACCGGGCCGAGATCCTTGGCCTCCAGCTTCATCCACATATCCTGCAACAGATCCTCCGCATCGTCTCCCGCGCCGCGCGCGCGCAGGAAGCGCAGCAGGGCGGGACGATTTGCCATGAATATCGCGGAAAGGCCGGTGGCCATGCCTGTCTTTGTCCAATGCGTGGCGATCAGGCGGGTTGCCATAGAGGGGAGGGAGGGGTCTTGGCAATCGGCAAGCTGTTTACCTGCGCGCATGGCTGCTCTAGCGCGGGGCGAGGAAGGCAGGAGCATAGGCGCACATGATCGAAGGTCTGGACAGGGTGGCGGCGCGGGCGGCGGGGATGGACCCGGACCGGCTGGAGGCGCTGGTCGACTTTCTGGACCGGACTTACGTCGCCTCCGGCAAGCTGCCGCACATGCACTTGCTGCTGTCGCGCGATGACGTGCCGCTGCTGTCGGTGGCGCGCGGCGAAGCGCGCACCAAGGGCGATACGCTGCGTAACGATGCCCTCTACCGCGTCGCGTCGATGACCAAGCCGGTAACGTCGGTCGCCTTCATGATGCTGGTCGAGCAGGGCAAGGTCGCGCTGGATACGCCGGTAACGGAGGTCATCCCCGAATTTGCCGACCTGCGAGTCGGACGGGCCAATCGGGCGCGACCGAAGCGGCCGATGCTCATGATCGATCTGCTGCGCCACACCTCGGGCCTGACCTACGGCCTGCAACGCCAGACGCCGATCGATGCGCGCTATCGCAAGCTGGGGCTGGACGAATTTCAGCAGAAGCGGACATCGGACCAGTTCATCGCGGATATCGCCACGCTGCCGCTGGAATTTTCGCCGGGCGAGCGGTGGAATTATTCGGTGTCAACCGATGTGCTGGGCGTGGTCGTGGAGCGGCTGACGGGCCTTGACCTCGAAACCCTGTTCCGCACGCGCATCTTCGAGCCGCTCGGCATGGTGGACACGGGATTCCTCCTGCCTCCCGACAAGGCGGATCGGTTGACAGACGCCTGGCGGCTTGGGCCGGACGGGGTTCGCACCGTCGGCGATCATGGCGCGCGCAGCGGCTGGCGGCGGGAACGCTTCCTGTCGGGGGGCGGGGGGCTTGTGTCCAGCGCGGCGGATTATCATCGCTTTGCGCGAATGCTGCTGCGCGGTGGTGAACTGGACGGGGCGCGGCTGCTGGAGCCGGAGACGGTCGCGCAGATGCGCAGCAACCAGTTGCCCGGCGGGGGCGACCTGTCCACCATGTCGAGCGGCATGTTCAGCGAGGCGGACTATCAGGGCGTGGGCTTCGGCCTCGGCTTCGCCATGGGGCTGGCGGGCGGTGAATATTATTGGGGCGGGGTGTTCTCGACCTATTTCTGGATCGATCCGGTCGAACGGCTGATCGGCATCTTCATGACCCAGTTGCTGCCGTCCAGCGCCTATCCCGTGCGTGCGCAATTGCGGCAGGGTGTGGCGGACGCGATCGTGGCGAAACGGCTCGGCTGACGGGATCGAAAAGCGGATGCGCTTGCCATTGCTGCATCGCAAAATCGCCATGGCGCAGGGGAAAAGCCTGTGCCATCATTCGCGATGACTCATGAGGGGACCGCGCGATGACTCTCCAAGGCCCGACCATTCTTCCCAAGCCCGCCCCGAGACAGGTGGACCCGGAAGTGCTGGCGCAGGAGATTGTCGAGCGGCTGACCTACCGCATTGGCAAGAACGCCGCCGCCGCCAAGCCGCACGACTGGCTGCACGCGGTGATCCTCGAAATCCGCGACCGGGTGATCGACGCCTGGATCGCCTCGACCGAGAAGACCTATGAGGAACAGGGGCGGCGGGTCTATTATCTGAGCCTGGAATTTCTGATCGGCCGGCTGATGCGCGATGCGGCGTCCAATCTGGAGATGCTGGACGATTTGCAGGCGGCGCTGGACTCGCTGGGCGTCGACCTAGACCTGATCGCCGCGCTGGAGCCGGATGCGGCGCTGGGCAATGGCGGCCTGGGGCGGCTGGCCGCCTGCTTCATGGAAAGCATGGCGACGGTCGATGTGCCCGCCTATGGCTATGGCATCCGCTATGTGAACGGCATGTTCCGGCAGGAGATCAGCGACGGCTGGCAGGTGGAACTGCCGGAAAACTGGCTGGCGCACGGCAACCCATGGGAATTCGAGCGGCGCGAAGCGAGCTATGAGGTCGGTTTTGGCGGGCGCGTCGATCCGGCCGAAGGCGAGGAGGCCGGGGCGCACCAGATGCTCTGGAAGCCCAGCGAGCGGGTGATCGCGACCCCCTATGACACGCCGATCGCGGGCTGGCGGGGTAAGCGGGTCAATACGCTGCGTCTGTGGGAAGCGCAACCGATCGACCCGATCCTGCTCGACAAGTTCAATGCCGGCGACCATCTGGGGGCGCTGGCGGAGAGCAACAGGGCAGAGGCGCTGACCCGCGTTCTCTACCCGGCCGACTCTTCGCCGGCGGGACAGGAATTGCGGCTGCGGCAGGAATATTTCTTTTCCTCCGCTTCCTTGCAGGACATTGTGCGGCGGCACATCCAATATTTCGACGACATCAGGACATTGCCGGACAAGGCGGCGATCCAGTTGAACGACACCCATCCGGCCGTTGCCGTGGCGGAATTGATGCGCATCCTGCTCGACGATCATGGGCTGGATTTCGACGAGGCGTGGGAGATCACGCGGCGCACCTTCAGCTATACCAACCACACCTTGCTGCCCGAGGCGCTGGAAAGCTGGCCGGTGCCCCTGTTCGAGCGTCTGCTGCCCCGGCATATGCAGATCGTCTATGCCGTGAACAGCCGCTTGCTGGCGGAGGCACGGAGATCCGGGCAGTTCGATGACGGCGCGATCGGCGCGATCTCCCTGATCGACGAGCATGGTGGGCGGCGCGTGCGCATGGGCAATCTGGCCTTTGCCGGGTCGCACAGCGTCAACGGCGTGTCGGCATTGCATACCGACCTGATGAAGGTCACGGTCTTTGCCGATCTGCACAAACTCTATCCGGCGCGGATCAACAACAAGACCAATGGCGTCACCTTCCGCCGCTGGCTGATGCAATGCAATCATGGCCTGTTCATGCTTGTCCGCGAAGCGATCGGCGACCGGTTCATGGACGATGCTGAGGCGCTGCGCGATCTGGATCGCTTTGCCGACGACAGTGCGTTTCAGGAAAAGTTCCGGGCCGTGAAGTGCGCCAACAAGGCGGCGCTGTCCGACCTGCTGCGCAAGCGGGTCAACGCGCGGATCGACCCGGCCGCTTTGTTCGATATCCAGATCAAGCGCATCCACGAATATAAGCGCCAGTTGCTCAACATTGTGGAGGCGGTGTCGCTCTACGACCAGATACGATCACACCCGGAAAAGGACTGGGTGCCGCGCGTCAAGCTGTTCGGCGGCAAGGCCGCGCCCAGCTATCATAATGCCAAGCTGATCATCAAACTGGCGAATGACGTCGCCCGCGCGGTCAATCATGACCCGGCGGTGCAGGGGCTGCTGAAGGTCCAGTTCGTGCCCAATTACAATGTCTCCATGGCGGAGATGATGATCCCCGCCGCGGACCTCAGCGAACAGATTTCGACCGCGGGCATGGAAGCGTCCGGCACCGGCAACATGAAGTTCGCGGTCAATGGCGCGCTCACCATCGGGACGCTGGATGGCGCCAATGTGGAAATGCGCGACCATGTGGGCGAGGAGAATATCATCATCTTCGGCCTGACCGCGCAGGAGGTGAACGAACGTCGCGCCAATGGCTATGCGCCGCGCGAGGTGATCGGGCGGAGCCGGGAACTGGGGCAGGCGCTCGACGCCATTGCAAGCGGTGTCTTCTCGCCCGATGATCCAGGCCGCTACAAAGGGCTGATCCAGGGCATTTATGACCATGACTGGTTCATGCTCGCCGCCGATTTCGACAGCTATTCCGCCGCCCAGCGCAAGGTGGACCGGATATGGGAGGATCAGGCGCTCTGGGCGAAGAAGGCGATCCACAATGTCGCGCGCATGGGCTGGTTCTCGTCGGACCGCACCATCCGCGAATATGCGAATGATATCTGGAAGATGGGTGGATGAGCGAGGCTAGAATAGGCGCGTGCTGACGCCGGAGCAGATCGACCGGCTGGTGCAGGGCCGCGAGGACGATCCCTTTGCCACGCTTGGCGTTCATCCCGCGCAAAAGGGTTTTACCGCCTGCGTGATGCTGCCCGAGGCGGTCGGTGTCACCGCGCAGACGCTGGCGGGCAAGCCTGTCGGCGAACTGGAGCGGCTGCACCCCGACGGGCTGTTCTTCGGCAAGGTTGCGGTGCGCAAGCGCCAGCCGCTGCGCTATGTCGCGCAATATGCCGATGGCGGCGACTATGCGCTGGTCGATCCCTATGGCTTCGGCCCGGTGCTGGGACCGATGGACGATTATTTCCTGGCCGAAGGATCGCACGCCCGCCTGTTCGACAAGATGGGTGCCCATGTCATCAGCCATGAAGGCGTAACCGGCACCCATTTCGCGGTCTGGGCGCCCAATGCGAAGCGCGTGTCGGTGGTGGGCGACTTCAACCGCTGGGATGGGCGGCGCGGCCTGATGCGGCGCCGGGCAGATGCGGGCGTGTGGGAAATCTTCCTGCCCGAAGTGGAAGCGGGCAGCCCCTATAAATATGAGATTGTCGGCGCGGATGGCGAGGTGCTGCCGCTCAAGTCCGATCCCTTCGCGTTCGCGGCGGAACTGCGCCCCTCGACCGCCTCGATCGTCGCGCCGCCGCCGGATCATGTCTGGGGCGATGCGCGCCATGCCGAACATTGGGCCAGGGCCGATCCGCGCCGCGAACCCATATCCATCTACGAAGTCCATGCCGGCTCCTGGCAGCGGGACGAGCATGGCGGGTTCCTGAGCTGGGACGAACTGGCCAACCGGCTGATCCCCTATGTCGTGGGCCTTGGCTTCACCCATATCGAGTTTCTCCCGATCAGCGAGCATCCCTATGATCCGAGCTGGGGCTATCAGACGCTGGGCCTCTATGCGCCGACCGCGCGTTTCGGCGATCCGGCGGGCTTCGCGCGTTTCGTCGATGGGGCGCACCGGGCGGGCGTCGGCGTCATCCTCGACTGGGTGCCGGCGCATTTTCCGACCGACGAACATGGCCTGGCCCGCTTCGACGGCACGGCGCTTTACGAACATGCCGACCCGCGCAAGGGGTTCCATCCCGACTGGAACACCGCCATCTATAATTTCGGCCGGCGCGAAGTCGCGCAGTTCCTGCTGAACAATGCGCTCTTCTGGGCCGAGCGCTATCATGTCGATGGGCTGCGGGTCGATGCGGTCGCGTCGATGCTCTACCTCGACTATTCGCGCAAGGCGGGGGAGTGGATCCCCAACGACCATGGCGGACGGGAAAATGTGGAGGCGGTCGGCTTCCTCCAACAGATGAACAAGGCGCTTTATGGCGCGCATCCCGGCGTTATGACGATCGCGGAGGAATCGACCAGTTGGCCAGGCGTGTCGCACCCCGCGCACAGCGGTGGCCTGGGTTTCGGGTTCAAATGGAATATGGGCTTCATGCACGACACGTTGCGCTATCTGCAACGCGACCCGGTGCATCGCGTCCATCATCATGACGACATCACCTTCGGCCTGCTCTACGCCTTCACGGAGAATTTCGTGCTGGCGCTCAGCCATGACGAGGTGGTGCATGGCAAGGCGTCGCTGCTGCACAAGATGGCGGGCGACGATTGGCAGAAATTCGCGAATCTTCGCGCTTATTATGCTTTCATGTGGGGCTATCCGGGCAAGAAGCTGCTGTTCATGGGGCAGGAATTCGCCCAGCGCGCCGAATGGAGCGAGGAGCGCGCGCTCGACTGGCAGTTGCTGGAACATGCACCGCATCGTGGAGTCCAGAAGCTGCTGTGCGACCTCAATCGCCTCTATCGCAACCGGCCCGCGCTCCATGCGCGCGACTGCGAGGCGGAGGGGTTCGAATGGGTGCTGGTCGATGCGGCGGCGGACTCGGTCTTCGCCTGGGTGCGGCGCGCACCGGGCGCCATGCCGGTCCTGGTCATCAGCCATTTCACCCCGGTGCTGCGGCATAATTATCGGATGCGCCTGCCGTCGGGCGGACGCTGGCGCGAGATACTGAACAGCGATGCGCAGGATTATGGCGGCAGCGGGGCCGGCAATTTGGGGAGTGTACGGGCGGACGAGGAAGGCTGGGCCAATATCACCATTCCGCCCTTCGCAACCTTGATGCTGGAACTGGATTATTGAATACCGACGGCGCGTGCAGGCGATCGTGGGCGAAGTGAGGAGAGGCTCGATGCAGACCAAATATCAGCCGATCGCCCGTGATGCCATGGCCTATGTGTTGGCGGGGGGACGCGGCAGCCGGCTGGCGGAACTGACCGATCGGCGGGCCAAGCCCGCCGTCCATTTCGGCGGCAAGGCACGGATCATCGATTTCGCGCTGTCCAACGCGCTCAACAGCGGCATCCGCCGCATCGGCGTCGCGACGCAATATAAGGCGCATTCGCTGATCCGGCACCTCCAGCGCGGCTGGAATTTTCTGCGCCCCGAACGCAACGAGAGTTTCGACATATTGCCCGCCAGCCAGCGTATTTCGGAAAGCCAATGGTATGAGGGCACGGCCGACGCCGTGTTCCAGAATATCGACATCATCGAAAGCTATGCGCCCGAATATATGGTCATCCTGGCGGGCGATCATGTCTACAAGATGGACTATGAGCTGATGCTCCAGCAGCATGTCGACAGCGGCGCGGACGTCACCGTCGGCTGTCTGGAAGTGCCGCGCGAGGAGGCGGTCGGCTTCGGCGTCATGCATGTGGACGAACAGGACATCATCACCGACTTCGTTGAAAAGCCCAGGAATCCGCCGTCCATCCCCGGCCAGCCCGACATGGCGCTGGCGTCGATGGGCATCTATGTCTTCCGCACCCGCTTCCTGATCGAGCAACTGCTGCGCGACGCCGATGAGAAGGACAGCAAGCGCGATTTCGGCGGCGACATCATTCCCTATATCGTCAAGCATGGGAAAGCCGTGGCGCATCGCTTTTCCAGCAGCTGCGTGCGCGCGGAAAGCGAACTTGTGCCCTATTGGCGCGATGTCGGCACGGTGGACGCCTATTGGCAGGCCAATATCGACCTGACCGATGTCGTGCCCTCGCTCGACCTCTATGACCGGAGCTGGCCGCTCTGGACTTATTCGGAAGTCACGCCGCCGGCCAAGTTCGTCCATAATGAGGATGGCCGGCGCGGTTCCGCCACGTCTTCGCTGATCGCGGGCGGTTGCATTGTTTCGGGTTCCTCGCTGCATCGCAGCCTGCTCTTCTCCGGCGTTCGCACCCACAGTTTTTCGTCCGTCACCGAAAGCATCATCATGCCCGATTGCGAGGTCGGGCGCGGCGCCCGTCTGCACAAATGCGTGGTGGATTCGGGCATCATCATTCCGCCCGGCCTCATCATCGGCGAAAATCCCCAATATGACGCGCAACGCTTCCGCCGGACCGACAGCGGGGTGTGCCTGGTGACGCAGGCGATGATCGACCGGCTGGCGGCCTGAACGGACCCATGACGATGAAGCTGCTGTCGGTCGCGTCCGAAATCTATCCGCTGATCAAGACCGGCGGCCTCGCCGATGTCGTCGGTGCGCTGCCGGGCGCGCTGGAAGGAGAAGGTGTGTCCAGCCGGACGCTTGTGCCGGGCTATCCCTCCGTCCTGTCGCGGCTGGGCAAGGCGAAGGCGGTGCGCCGCTATGACGATCTGTTCGGTGCGCCCGCATCGGTGCTTGCGGCGAAGGTCGAGGGGCTGGACCTGCTGATACTCGATGCGCCGGCTTTCTACGCGCGCGAGGGCGGCCCCTATGGCGATCATGGCGGAAATGACTGGGGCGACAATTGGCGTCGCTTCGCGGCGCTGTCGCGAGTCGGGGCGGACATCGCCGAAGGGGCGCTCAAGGGCTGGCGGCCCGACATCGTCCATGTCCATGACTGGCAGGCGGCGATGACCGCGGCCTATATGCGCTTCGGCCCGGCCGCGGACGTGCCCAAGGTCGTGACGATCCACAATCTCGCCTTTCAGGGGCGGTTCGGCGCGGACATCTTCGCGGGGCTGAGCCTGCCGCCCGAAGCCTGGGGCGTCGACGGCGTCGAATATTATGGCGGCATCGGCTATCTGAAGGCCGGCCTTGTCTCCGCCGATGCGATCACGACGGTCAGCCCCACCTATGCGCAGGAAATCCGCTCGCCGGTCCATGGCATGGGACTGGACGGCCTGATCAACGGACGGGTCGACCGTCTGCATGGCATATTGAACGGGGTCGATATCGACATCTGGAACCCGTCGGCCGATCCGCTGATCGCGAAGACCTATGGCGCGCGCAATCTGGCGGGACGCACCACCAATCGCCGCGCGCTGGAAAAGAAGTTCGGGCTGGATCGGGACGATGCGCCGATCTTCATCATCGTCAGCCGGCTGACCTGGCAGAAGGGCATGGACCTGATGATCGGGGCGATCGATCATCTGGTCGGGCTGGGCGCGAAGCTGGCACTGCTGGGGTCGGGCGACCATCCGCTGGAAGGCGCGTTTCTGGGCGCGGCCGACCGGCATCGCGGGCGAGTGGGCGTGCAGATCGGCTATGACGAGCCGTTGTCGCACTTGATGCAGGCCGGCGGCGATGCGATCCTCATCCCCTCCCGCTTCGAGCCGTGCGGCCTCACGCAGCTCTATGGGTTGCGCTATGGCTGCCTGCCGGTGGTGGCGCGGGTCGGCGGCCTCGCCGACACGGTCATCGACGCCAATGAGGCGGCGGTGAGCGCAGGGGCGGCGACGGGCGTCATGTTTGCGCCGTCCGATCCGCTGGCGCTGCACGGCGCGCTCGCGCGGACGGTGGACCTGTATCGCGACAAGGCGGTGTGGCAGGCGATGCAGCGCGCGGCGATGCGGTCGGACGTGTCCTGGCGGCATAGCGCGATCCGCTATGCCACGCTCTATCGCGCCCTGCTGGCCGCAGCGGCGTGAGCGAGGGGCCGGGCGCGCCTCTGCTCACTGGAGAGGGCGCGCGCTTTTCCGTCTGGGTACCGGATGCGGAACGGCTCTGGCTCTGCCTGTTCGACGCGGAAAATCGCGAAACACGCCTGCCGATGGCGCGCAACGCCGATGGCCTGTGGCGGGTCGAGGCGGCGGGTGTGAGGGCAGGCGCACGCTACAGCTATCGCGCCGATGGTCCCTATGATCCCGATGCGGGCCTCTGGTTCGATCCCGACAAATTGCTGCTCGATCCCTATGCCACGGCCATCGACCGGGCCTTCGCCTATGATCCGGCACTGGCTGCGCCGCGCGGGCAGGGGAGAGACACCGCGCCGCTCATGCCCAAGGGCGTGATCGAGGCGCCGCTGCCTCCGCTGGCGGTCGAACCGCCCCGTTTCACGCCCGGCGGGCTGATCTACGAACTCCACGTGCGCGGCTTCACCAGGCTGCATCCCGACGTGCCGGAGGAACAGCGCGGCACCCTCGCCGCGCTCGCCCACCCGGCGGTCATCGCGCATCTCAAGGCGCTGCATGCGTCGGCGGTCGAGCTGATGCCGATCAACGCCTGGATCGACGAGCGGCATTTGGGGCCGCTCGGCCTCACCAATTATTGGGGCTATAATCCGGTCAACTGGTTCGCGATCGACCCGCGCCTCGCCCCGGGCGGGATGGCCGAATTGCGGGATATGGTCGCGGCGCTGCACGCGGCGGGGATCGGCGTGATTCTCGACATGGTCTTTAATCATGGCGGGGAAAGCGACCGGCTGGGGCCGACGCTGTCGCTGCGTGGGCTGGATGCACGCGGCTATTTCCGGCACGAACCCGATGGGCGGCTGATCAACGATACCGGCACGGGCAACAGCATCGCCTGCAATGCGCCCGTGGTGCGGCGGTTGATTCTGGATTCGCTGCGGCATTTCGTGACGCAGGCGGGGGTGGACGGGTTCCGCTTCGATCTGGGACCGGCGCTGGGGCGGATGGCGGATGGCTTCGACCCGCACGCGCCCTTGCTGGAGGAGATGCGGGCCGACCCGATCCTGGCCGACCGGTTGATGATCGCCGAACCCTGGGACATCGGGCCGGGCGGCTATCAGCTGGGGCGCTTCGGGGAGGGGTGGCTGGAGTGGAATGACCGTTATCGCGACGATATGCGCCGCTTCTGGCGCGGGAATCGGGGGACGCTCGGTGCGCTGGCTACGCGGCTGACGGGATCGTCGGATATCTTCTCCGGCGGCGTGACCCGCAGCGTCAATTTCCTCGCCGCGCATGACGGTTTCACCCTCGCCGACCTGACTGCTTATGAAAGCCGGCGCAACGACGCCAATGGCGAGGGGAATCGTGACGGCCATGGCGAAAATTTCAGCTGGAACAATGGCGTCGAGGGGCCAAGCGACGATCCCGCCATAGGGGTGGCGCGGCGGCGGGACGTAAAGGCGCTGCTCGCGACGCTTTTTTGTTCGCGCGGAACGATCATGCTGACGGCAGGCGACGAGTTCGGCCGTAGCCAGCAGGGCAACAACAATGCCTATGCGCAGGACAATGCCATCGGGTGGATTGACTGGACGCGGCGCGACGGCGAACTGGAAGCCCATGCTTTCGCGCTCGCGGCGCTGCGAGCCAAGACGCCCGAACTGCGCGACGTCGCCCTACTGTCGGACGCGGATGTCGAATGGCTGGACGAGGAAGGCCAACCGCTGAGCGTAGCTCAATGGGAAGACCCACAGCGCCGCCGGCTCGCGATGCGCTATCGGACGACAGGCCTGGCCGTTTGCGTCAACGGCAGTCCGCACGACTGCGCATTCACCCTGCCGGAGGGGACGATGACTGTGGCTGGCCGCAGCGTCGCGATCAGTCCACCGGCACGCTGAACAAGTCGGGCCGTCGCAGCCGGAGCGCCATCAGCAGGATCACCAGCTTGCCGTCGGCCAGTTCCTTGCGCGCCATCATCGTCCAGAGCGCGTCGAGCGACAGTTCATGGACGGTAATATTCTCCTGCTCGTCGGGATGACCGCCGCCCGCTTCGATCCTGTCCGCCGCGCGATAGGGGGCAAGATAATAGTCGATCTTCTCGGTGACGACGCTGGGGATGCTCCAGATCTGGCCGACATGGATGAGGTCGCCGAGGCGCACGCCCGCTTCCTCCAGCGCCTCGCGCCGGGTGCAGCTTTCCGCATCTTCGTCGATCAGGCCGGCGATCGCCTCCATCATGTCGGGCAGCCCGGCCTGGGTGACGGGCGCGCGCGGCATGGAGACGGTGAGCGCGACGCGCCGCTCTGGATCATAGGGCAGCACCGAGATGGCCGGGCGCATCTCCACGATGTGGCGCTCGAATTCGTCGCCGCTGTCGGCCCGAATATGCGCCATGCGGAGGTTCAGCCAGTCCTCATAGATCAGCCGGGTCGACAGGATTTTCGTCATGGGCGCTCCGAACAGGGAGTTTCGAAAGCTAGAGCAGCCGTCGACTGACGCCAAGGGGGAGGCCGAAATCAGGTCGCCGATGATGCGGCGGAAATGTGCGGCGTCACCATGTTCCGGGGGAAATATATCATGCCCGATCCTGGCCGGTCGGGCGAGGGCCGTCACTTTTGGCGGCGGCCGTCATAGCCCGACGGGCTATGCGCCTTATCGTCCGAAAGGCCATTGTCGCTCAACTTTCTCATTTTCTTGGCGCTGCGCCGAAGCGCCCGATCGAAATCACGCCGAACGGCGGGACAGCCGAAGGCTTGAGAGGGGACATGCAAGCGAAACGCGATCGGATTTCACCGCCGCGGGGCATTTGCATGGCCTGCAAACGCTCCCTTTAATCCGCCGCGCCTACTCCGCTTGAGCGACCCGGTAACTCCTCTGCCCAAATCGCTTCTCGCCCAACCTCGCTTACTGTCGTGACGAGACGGATGACGTCGAGGGCAGGGAGCATCGTCATGAAAATCGTGCTGTTGGCAGGCGGATTGGGATCGCGCCTGGCGGAAGAAACGGTTCACGTTCCCAAACCGATGGTCGAGGTGGGCGGCAAGCCGATCATCCTGCATGTCATGGACATCTATGCCCAGCATGGTTTCACCGACTTTGTGGTGGCGTGCGGTTACAAGATGATGCTGATGAAGAAGTTCTTTCATGACCTGCATTTCATGAACAACGACTTCACCGTCAAAGTCGGCAACGGGCAGATCGCGCTGCGGCAATCCCGCTCGGTCGACTGGAACATCTCGGTCGTCGACACCGGCGAGTTGACGATGACCGGCGGGCGGCTGTTGCGGCTGCGCGAATGGCTGGAAAACGACACCTTCATGGTGACATATTCCGATGGCGTCGGGGATGTGGATATCGGCAAGCTGCTCGAGTTCCACCGTTCCCATGGCGGGTTGGCCACGGTGACGGCGGTGCAGCCGCCGGCGCGCTTCGGCAATCTCGAACTGGATGGCGGGCGCGTCGTCGAGTTCACCGAGAAGGTCCGCAAGCATGAAACCTGGATCAACGGCGGCTTTTTCATCTTCGAGCCGGGCGTACTCGACTATCTGAGCGGCGACGAGGAACCGCTGGAGCAGGCGCCGCTGGCCCGGCTCGCGGCCGATGGCGAGCTGTTCGCGTACAAGCATACCGGCTTCTGGCATCCGATGGATACCGTCCGGGATCGCGATCATCTGAACCAGCTTTGTGCAGCCGCCTCTCCGCCGTGGCTTCCGACCAAGGCACGGCCCGTCGCCACCGCATATGAAAGGGCAAGCGCTGATGCCTGATCAGCGGTTCGACGAAGAGCGGCTGAGCCGCGCGCTGGCAGGTCGCCGTATTCTCTTGACCGGGCATACCGGGTTCAAGGGCGGCTGGCTGGCGCTGTGGCTCCGGCGGCTGGGCGCCGACACTACCGCGGTCGCACTACCCCCGTGCGGCCGCGGACCCAGCTTGTTCGAGGCGATCGGCGTCGATAGCCTGGTCGATCATCGCCTGTGCGACATTCGCGACGAAGCGGCCTTCGCGCGGACGGTCGAGGATGTCGACGCCGATCTCGTCATCCATATGGCGGCCCAGGCGCTGGTGCGACCATCCTATGTTTCCCCGATCGAAACGTTTCAGACCAATGTGGTCGGGACAGCGGTCGTGCTTGACGCCGCGCGGCGCTTCCGTTCGCTCAAGGGCGTGATCGTCGTGACGAGCGACAAATGCTATGACAATCAGGGCTGGTCCTGGGGCTATCGAGAAACCGATCGGATCGGCGGCAGCGATCCCTACAGCGCGTCGAAGGGCTGCGCCGAACTTGTGGTGGAAGCCTATCGCCGATCCTTCTTCGGGGAAGCGGACAGCCCGGTGCTGGCATCGGTCCGTGCCGGCAACGTCTTTGGTGGCGGTGACTGGAGCGTCGACCGACTGGTGCCCGACATCATCCGCGCCGTGGAGGCCGGCAAGCCGGTGCAGATACGCAACCCCGCGAGCGTGCGGCCCTGGCAGCATGTGCTGGAACCGCTGGCCGGCTATCTGATGCTGGCGACGCGGCTGATGGAGGGCGATCGCAGCGTCGGCGGGGCGTGGAATTTCGGTCCCGATGCCGAGGCGACGGTCGATGTCGCGACACTGGCCGCCATGGTGGAGAGCGCCTGGGGCAGGGGTGCGCCCCGTTTCGACTTTGGCGATTCCGGCCGGTCGCCGCCCGAAGCAGCGATCCTTCGGCTCGACAGCGGCAAGGCGCGCGAACAGCTTGGCTGGCGGCCGCGTCTCTGCCTGGCGGATGCCGTCGCTCTGACGGTCGAATGGTATCGGGCGGCGCTTGCGGGGCGATGCGACCTGCGCCTGCTGAGCGAACGGCAGATCGCCCGCTACGTCCTGGGCGCGCGCCCGGCCTCATTGCCACAGTTCGATCCGGTGTTTCGAGAGGTCGCCATATGCGCGTGAACTATGGCCAGAGCGTTCATGGGCAGGAGGAGATCGACGCCGTCGTGTCCGTCCTGCGCGGATCGACCCAGATGGGCGCGCATGTTCGCGAAATGGAGGGGCGCGTTGCCGCCCTCTTCGCCAAGCGGCACGGCATCATGGTCAATTCCGGTTCCTCGGCCAATTATCTTGCGATCGAGTTGCTGCGCCTGCCGGCGGGGAGCGAGGTCATCACCCCCGCGCTCACCTTCGCGACGACGGTCGCGCCGATCGTTCGTCACGGGTTGGTGCCGGCGTTCGTCGACGTGCGGGAAGGCACCTATAATATCGACGAGGATCTGCTGGAGTCGATGATCTCGTCGCGCACGCGGGCGATGATGATCCCGTCGCTGATCGGCAATCTGCCCGACTGGGACCGGCTCCGCGAAATTGCCGAATGGCATAATCTCATCCTGGTCGAGGACAGCGCGGACACGCTGGGCGCGACATTGCGCGGGCGGCCGACCGGCCTGCGGTCGCATATCAGCACGACCAGCTTCTATGGCTCCCATGTCATCAACGCGGCGGGCAATGGCGGCATGTTGTGCGTGAACGACGAGATATGGGACCGGCGTGCGCTGCTGCTGCGGTCCTGGGGCCGATCCTCGTCCATCTTCGTCGATTCCGAGGCGATCGAGCGTCGCTTCGACGTGGCGCTGGGCGATATACCCTATGACGCGAAATTCCTGTTCGAGGAACTGGGCTATAATATGGAGCCGTCCGAAATGGGAGCGGCGTTCGGTCTGATCCAGTTGGACAAGCTGGAAACGAACATCAGCCTGCGCGAATATAATTTCGAGCGACATCTGACCTTCTTCTCGCAATATGAGGATTGGTTCATCCTGCCGCGCCAATTGCCGGAAGCGCGCACGGGTTGGCTGGCCTTTCCATTGACGGTCCGACCGAACGCGCCTTTCACCCGGCGCGACCTGCAAATCTGGTTCGAGCAGGCCGACATCCAGACCCGCGTCGTCTTTACCGGCAACATATTGCGGCAGCCCGCCATGGCGCAGGTCAGGGCGCATGTCGGCGAAGGAGGCTATCCGGTCGCCGACGCGGTCACGCGCGGCGGCATTTTGATCGCCTGCCATCATGGGCTGAGCGACGCGCAGATAGATCATATTCACGATCGCTTCCGCGACTTTGCGGATCATCACACAGCGCCGACATGGCACGCGGCTTGATACGGCGATAACTGGGAGGGAATTCATGGAACGTCTTCAGCATTGTCGCGCTTGCCTGGCACCCAACCCCTATCTTTTCCTGCCCATGGGCCAGCATCCGCCGGCCAACATGTTCGTCCGGCCAGAGGAACATGACGAAAACCAACCGGCCTTCGCGCTCAACACTGAAGTCTGTCTGAACTGCGGGCTGATCGAGATTGCCGATCAGATCCCGGCCGATTTCTTCCGCCATTATCTCTACGTCCCATCGAGCGCGACGACGATGCATCATCATTTCGACAAGCTGGCGGATGTGCTGGGCGAAGCGGCTGATGGCGGGCTGGTGGTCGACATCGGCTGCAATGACGGGCTGCTGCTTGCGGCTTGCAAGGCGCGGGGCCTGCGCACGCTGGGGATTGATCCTGCCGCCAATCTGGCGGACATCGCCGAGGAGCGCGGCGTCAAGGTGCATGTCGCCTATTTCGATCCCGACACGGCGCTGGAAGTCCGCGACGCTCATGGTCCGGCGCAGGTGATCGTCACGACCAACACCTTCAATCATATCGGCGATCTGCACCATTTCATGGAGGGCGTGACCCGGCTGCTGGCGGATGATGGCCATTTCGTTGTCGAGGTGCCATGGGCGAAGGAATTGCTGGAGCGCAACGAGTTCGACACCGTCTATCAGGAGCATGTGTCCGAGTTCAGCCTGTTATCGCTTCAGAAACTCGGTGCCTTCTTCGACCTGGAACTGGTCGACGTGCATCGCCTGTCCGTCCATGGCGGGTCGATGCGCGTTTTCTTCCGTCCGAACGGCCTCGCCGTGCCGAGCGAGGAAGTCCACACCATGCTGCGCGAAGAGCGCGAGGCGGGGATGCTGGAGCCGGAAACATACCAGCATTTCGCCGCGCGGATCGAGGCGATCCGCGTCCAGTTGCTCGACATGTTGAGCGAGTTGAAGGCCGAGGGAATGAAGATTGCCGGCTATGGTGCACCGGCAAAGGGCAACACGCTGCTCAACTATTTCGGCATCGGGCCGAACCAACTGGACTTTCTTGTCGATCGCAACCCCCTGAAACAGGGGTTGTATTCGCCGGGCATGAAAATTCCCGTTCGTTCGCCCGAGGCAATCGAAGTGGAGCATCCCGACATTTTGATGGTGCTGGCATGGAACTTCTTCGACGAAATCCGCGAGCAGCAATCCGATTTCGTCGCGCGCGGCGGGCGCTTCCTGGTGCCGTTGCCGCAGCCCATACTTGTCAACTGATCGCGGGAACGCAATTATGCCCGACCATGTGCTCGTAACCGGAGGCGGAGGCTTTATCGGCTCCTACCTTGCCGCCGAGCATGTCGCCGCGGGTGACGAGGTGCACCTCCTCGTCCGCCCGCGGCATCAGCTTCGTTCCGACAGGATCGTGAACGGCGCCATGGTTCATCGTGTCGACCTTTCCGACGCTGCCGCTGTGGAGCAGTGCCTGAAGCGAGTGCGACCGACGATCCTCTACCATCTCGGGACCGATACCGGCCGTAGCACGAACATGCAGATATCCACTCCGGCCGAATGGCCCATGCTGACGGCGGACATCGTGAATCTGCTGACATTGCTGTCCGCTGCGTCCCAGGTGGATTCATTGCGCGTCTTCATCCGCACTGGCTCGCTTGCCGAATATGGCGACGATCCGGATGGTCAGCATGAAGAAGCGCGCGAAGAACCGCATAATCCCTATACATTGGCGCTGACGGCCGGCGCGCATTATGCCGCCGCGCTTCAGCCCCAGCTGCATTTTCGCATACTGACGGCGCGACTGGCCCTCACCTATGGCATCGGTCAGTCGGAGGATTATCTGCTGCCCTGGCTGATCAGGCGCTGCCTGAGCGGTGAGAGCAGCGAGTTGCGATCGCCCCAGAGCCTGCGCGACATGCTGACAGTGGAGGATTGCGTGGGCGGCCTGCGCGCGATGGCTGCGAGCAGTCTTCCCGGTGGGACGATCATCAATCTCTGCACGGGCAGGCTCTTGAGCGTGCGCGCCATGGCCGAAGTCGTGCTGGCCGCAACATCGGCCGCGCCTGCATTGCTTCATTACACTGCGGACACGAGCGTAGCGGTCAAGGCCAATGTGGTCGGTGGAAATCCCGCCCGCGCGACGGAATTTCTGGGCTGGACCGCTACGACAGTCTTTGAGGAGGGCGTAAGATGCATGGTCGAACACATGCGGGCGCAGGTCGCGGCATGACCGATATGACGCTCGTTTCCGTGGTCGTTCCGGCCTATAATGAGGAAGCGACCGTCGAACGCGCCTACCGCGAGATCACTACCGTGTTCGACGCGCTGCCGGGCCATGCGCTCGAACTGATCTTCACCGACAATCATTCGACCGATGCGACCTTCCCGAAGCTCAAGGCCATCGCGGCCGCCGATCCGCGCGTGCGCGTGGTCCGCTTTTCGCGCAACAACGGCTATCAGCGGTCACTGCTGGTCGCTTACCAGCGGGCGCGGGGGCACTGCGCGATCCAGATCGATTGCGATCTTCAGGATCCGCCGCAGTTGATCCCGCAAATGCTGGATCTGTGGCGGCAGGGCCATCAGGTCGTCTATGGCATCCGCCGCAAATTGCCCGACGGGCCGGTCGTCGCTGGGCTGCGTCGTGGTTTTTATGCTGGTCTCAATGCGCTGAGCGAGGATGAACTGCCGGTCAATGCCGGCGAGTTTCGTCTGGTCGATGCCCGCGTGCTGGCGGAACTGCGCAAGGTGAATGATGCGACCCCTTATCTGCGCGGCCTGATCAGCGCCATGGGCTTTTCGCAGGTGGGCTTTCCCTATGACCGGGAAGCGCGGCAGGCGGGCGAGAGCAAGTTCCCGCTCAGCAAGATGGTCAGCCTGGCGCTCGACGGCCTGCTCAATCATTCGCTCGTTCCGCTGCGCGTGGCGTCGATGACCGGGCTGGCGGTCGGAACCTGCACCTTCCTGCTGACGCTGGGCTATCTGGCAGGGCGTCTAATATTCGGTCAGCAATGGCCTGCGGGCTTTGCGACCACGACGATGCTGATCCTGATGGGCATCACGCTCAACGCCATCTTCCTGGGCATTATCGGCGAATATCTTGGGCGGATCTTCCTGCAGGTGAAAGGATCGACCGCGCCGATCGTGGAGGCCGAACTTAACTGCGCCGTGCCGCCGGCGACGATCGATAATGGCGTCTTTCCCCGGACCCGGCGCCATGATCTGCATATGCATGTCTGATCATCTGGGAAGATAGAGGCGAACGATCTCGCCATTCTCCGTCTTTTTCAGCGACATGGGGATCGCACGATAGCCCTGCGCCCGTGCGAATCGGTCGAGCGCGGCGTCTGCGCCGCCTTCGATGCCGGTCATGATCGCCGCGGGAGGCTGATCGCTCAGCAGGACCGGAATGGCGTCGGCCGTCACGAAATAGGTGAAATAGCGGCGCTGCTCCTCGCGCACCCAAAGGGCGGCGCGATAGACGAACGGACCCAGCGCAAATTGCGGGTAAATGGGCAGGCCGCCTTCCAGCATATGAAGCGGGGACAGCGTCGCCACCGGTCGACCCGCGGCCCGGCTTTCGCGCACGATGGCGGCGATGGCGGCGCCGTCGCGGGCGACCCGCAGGCCGGTCCATCCGGCCGGTTTGGCCAGCCCTGCCAGCGATGGGAGGAGCAGCGGCGCGCCCGTGACGGCGGTGAGCAGCAGGACGGCCGTCATGAGCGGCTGCGCGAGCCTGCGCCCATCCTGATCGAAGGTGCCGAACAACAGCCCGACCAGAACGGCGAGGAAGGGCAGCGCAGGGGTGAAATATTGCGGAAAGGATGGCGTCGGCACGAAAGCCAGCAGAGCGCCGAGCGCGGCGATGGCGGCGACGAGCATGATCGGCCAGCGCAGGAAGGTTGAACGCTGCGACACGGCGATCGCTGTGAAAGAGAGCAGGGTGACGATCATCAGCATCGTGACTCCCGACAGCCACAGCCGGTGCGCCAGCAGCATCTTGTCGCTTAGGCCGATCACCTTGGGATCGGCTGGATCGGCGTGCGCCGCCCAATAGCCGAGCTGCGGCCCGCGCTGGAAATCGACGACATGGACAATGAGGCCCCGGATGTCGCTCAGGGCATAGAGGATGGTTGGCAGACCGCCGATCACGCCGCCGACCAGCATGGGCAGCGCGATCCGCCGCAGCCGTTCCGACAGGGGCAGGGACGGTGGCGCGAGCAGCGCGGCCAGTCCGAACGGCAGCATGAGCAGGGCATAGTTCGCCTTGAAGCCCGCCGCGACGGCGAGGAGGAAGCCACTCGCCAGAGCGAGCATCGATGAAGGCTGCTCCGCATCAGCGGCGCGCAGGAACAGGTAAAGGCCGAAAAGGGCGAAGGGAACGGGCAGGAAATTATTGGTTGCCGCCATGCCCGTCGCGTTCAGGAACATGGGATTGAGCATCAGGAAGCCCGCCATCAGTCCGCCCAGCAGCCAACTGCGCGCATAATCGCGCGCGATCAGCAGCAAAGCCGCGATCGTGGCGATCCAGGACGCAAAGACGATCAGACGGCCGATCAGCAGATAGTGACCGTCACCGAACAGTGCATAGAAACCCGAGAAAAGCAGCGCGATGTTCGGCAAATGGCTGAAGCCCAGATCCTGATAGAGCGAATATCGATTCAGCAGCACGCCCGCGGATACGTAGAATTGCTCGTCATGCTGGAGGGGGTAGGTCATGATCCGCCCGAACAGGGCCAGCACGCAGAGGGCAATCGCGGCAATGGCGCCATGCAAGGCATAGCGGCCCAGATGCGTTCCTTCTCTTTCCCCCTGCAGTTCGATCCGTGAACGAATGTCGATTGCCGTCATGTCTGTCCTCCCGCCAGCCGACAATCTGCATAACCCAGACGGGCAGGTGGCGGCTGTGGGCAGGAGAGGTACCTCCATGGTCCTCACCCTCATCGCGCGCGGCAATGCTAGACCCACAGTGGGCGCGGCCAGCCGGGTCGCCGCCATCAGGGAGGCTTTTTGCCGTGCATTGCGCCAGTTCCTTCTTTTCCGTGGCCGCGGACCGTATCAGCGCGCGTGACGAGGCCCGCTTCTTCGGATTGCTCAAGACCGCGAACAACACGTTCAAGCGCACCGAGCCGTCGCGCCTGGCGGCGATCGATGCGGCGCTGATCGCTACGATGGCGCGCGACGACAGTCAGATCCATGCCGTGTTGGACCTGGGCATTTCGTCCGGTGTCACCACGCTGGAATTGCTGGAGAGCCTTCGCGCGACCGGGCATGAGCCGCACATGACCGGCACTGATCGGTCGGTGCGGGCGCGGCTCGTTCCGCTTCCCTTCGGATGCCGGGCGCTGGTCGAGCCCAAAGGCCATGTCCTGCAATATGAGGTGATGGGGCGCGCGGTCCGTCCATGGGAACGGCGGCTCGATCGCTGGACGGGCATGTTTCTCGTCCGCAAGCTGGTGGAGGGGCAGTTGCGCAAGCCCGCCATCGCCCGGGCTGCGGCCGGAGACGGGACCGAGGTTGC
The DNA here is from genome assembly GCF_059693745.1 of Sphingobium sp. WR1. Lineage (NCBI taxonomy): Bacteria > Pseudomonadati > Pseudomonadota > Alphaproteobacteria > Sphingomonadales > Sphingobiaceae > Sphingobium > Sphingobium sp. WR1. Next base: position 134,719 of record NZ_JCATID010000008.1, read on the forward strand.
GCTGATTAGCCCACGGCTGCGCCAGAACCATGCCTTCCAGTGGCTGGAGGATGACATCACCCGGCGGAGCGCCGCCTTGGTCGGACGCTTCGACCTCGTGCGCGCAGCCAATCTGCTCAACCGTCATTATTTCGAGCCGGAGGTGCTGCGCCAAGCCGTCGGCAATGCGATCGCCTATCTGAGCGGACCGGGAGCCTGGTTACTGATCGTGCGCACGCATGGCGCGGCGGACCATCGCGGCACGCTGTTCCGAATGCAGGAAAATGGCAGGCTGGTGATCATCGACCGCTATGGATCGGGATCGGAGGTCGAGGATCTCGTCATGGAACTCGGTGGCGGCTGATCGGCGTCGCTGCGGTCGCAATGACGGCTTGGATCAGTATGAGGTCATTCGACTTTAACGCATCGTCTGCCCGGCAAGCCGCATCTCATGCGCGTAGTTCAGAAATTCCTCGAAATTGGCCCAGCCATTTCCATCCTTGTCCTCCCAGGCGTCATTGCGCTTCGGGTCGAGGCCATGGCGGCGCTCCCACATGTCCGCCATGCCGTCACCATCCTTGTCGTCGTAAGGGGAGCCTTCCTGCAAATGGGGCAGCACGCGATTGTCCCGGCCGATTGCGCCGGTGCGCATTTCCACCTCCTGCACGATCCGGCTGTCGACGGCGTCGCGGGGAAAGCTTCCCGCGCCGCCCAGAACACGGCGATAGGCTTGGCGCGCGTCCATGACCTGACCCTGGATCGGACAGACCGGGGTCTTCACCATCGCCTCCTCCGCGATCGGCGCGATAGTGATGCGATCGCCGTCGATGACATTGTCCGTCTGATAGATTTGCGCCTTGCCGGTGGAGCCGATCAAAGGGCGGTCGATCGCGTAGGAGCGGCCCGCCGTGCTCGGCCCCTGCTTGTAATAATTGCCCACGATGTTCACCCGGGCGCCGCCATAGCTTTCCCAGACTTCGGTGAATTGCGAACTGGCATTGTACATGACGTTGTTGAGCACATCGACACAGGAGCCGGGCGGCACATTGACGTCGGGATTGCGATCGCCGTTGTGCGCACAGAGATTGCGGATGAAGCTCAGCCGTTGCGGTCCCTTCGGATCGCTGGAAAGCAGGGCGCATTTGTCGTGGCGCGGGACGCCTTCGGCAAAGATGGACCAGGAAATGGTGATGGCGTCATTTTGCGCATAGCCGCCGACATTCTCGTCCAGCGCCCAGGACGCGCTAACATGATCGAGGATCACATTGTCGCTATTTTCGATGATGAAGGCGCTGTTGGAACCGCGCTGTTCGCCCCGTTGATCGGTGCGTACGCGGATATGACGGACGATGACGTCATGTGTGTTCTTGATGACCAGCGGGGTGAAGGCGGTTTTGCCGCCCCCATGGGTGAGCAATATGCCATCGCCCGGCGCCGTCTCTCCGGCGATGGTCAGATAGGGGTGCCGGATGATCGGGCGTTCGCGCGCGTAGCGGATGACGCCCGCCACGCGGAAGACGCAAATGCGTGGCCCTTCCGCATCGATACAGGCGCGCAGCGAGCCTTCGCCATCGTCGGCCAGGGTCGTGACCGGGATGATCCGCCCGTCCCGGCCGCCGCGCGCGAAGCGTCCATAGCCTTCCGCGCCCGGAAAGCCGGTTCGCTTGTCCGGCTGAACGGGTTGCAACGGACGGGCCACGAAGGGCTTGGAGGGTTCTTCCCGGCAGGCGGCGGTCATGCTGCAGGATGCGATGACGACCGTAAGAGCCAGAAGAGGAATGCCGGCCAGACCTGCGACGCTGGACCGGCTGCGAACATGAGTTGCCATGGTGGATTTTTCCATTCCGCTTCAAAATCTCGTGCGAACGCCTGCCTGGAACCGTGCGCGCGAAAACTCCCTCAGGGGATCGTCGGACGACCGGTTGGAATAGTCGACGCCCGTGAAGAGCGAGAATCTGCGGTTGACCAGATATTCTACCTCCGCGCCGACAGTGATGGTGTTCAGCTTGTCGGAGCCGATGCCGCGATACCGCGTCCTGGTCCACCCGGCGCGGCCGTAAAGGAGGAGATTATGACGAACCTCCTGCTGTAGACTCCAGGCGACGCGCGTATCGGTGCGGCCCGTCGAACCGATCCGTGCCGTCGCCACGTCCCCGCGGAAGAATTGCGCCGTCATCATCGTGCGCGGGCGCGGCGTCCAGGTGATGTCGCCGTTGAAGCCCAGACCGGAATAGGGATCGATCTGCTTGTCATCGGGATCGAACCGGAAGACGCCGGCGCCCAATCGTCCGGTGAGTCGTCCGCTGATTTCACGGCTGACGCCCGCCAGCACGCCATAGGTCGATGCGTCGCGGTTGATACCGCTGATATCGACGGCGGTGCGGAAGTTGCGGCGATTGATATAGGCTTCGGTGAAGAAGGCGACGGGCGCGGCCGGCCGCCATGTGACGCGCGCCGATCCCCGGAACATGGTGAAATCGCGATCTCCCTCGTTCGGGTCGAGATAGTTCGATTTCTGAACGCCCCCCGTCAGGTCCAGGCCGATCCGGCTGCCACGGAAGCCATAGCTGACCTCGCCAGCCAGAATGTCGATCTTGCGCGGTGGCAGCAGGATGCTGGCGCGTGCTTCCGGGTCGGCGCGGCTTTCGATCGTGCGATCATAGCGCAACTCGGTCGACAGATTATGCGCCTTGCCCGGAGCCAGCCGGGCCGAAACCGCGCCGCCGAAGCTGGTCGCATTTTCCCGCGTGACGTCGAAAAACCGGCGTGCTTCCGCATAGGCTTCGCCGTGAATCTGCGTGTTCGCGCCGCGCAGGTCGAGCTGGACCTTCGGCTGGGCGTAGATCACCACATCGTCGCTCGCATCCTGCGAGGTCGCGTAGACGTTGGTGTCGTAGAGGGCAGAGATGTCGAGGTCGATCCGCAACTGCGTGGGACCGAGCGGGATCGGTCGCCGTTCATAGCCCGGACGCGGCAGGTCGCGGGGGGACGCCCCCCGTCGCGCATCCTGGGCGTGGCCCGGGACGGCCGCGAAGACGGCAAGGATCGCCAGCGTGGGCGCCCACAGGGCTGCCCGCGCCGCGCCGCCCGAGACGGCGGATCGAAAGCTCCTCACGGCGCGCGCTCAGAACCAGGCTTCGGGAATGGTGATGGTGTCGCCGGGCAATACCGGCGAGTCCGGGTCGAGCTTGGCCTTACCCTGCTTCCGGTTGACCGCGGCCACGCTCTTGTTCGCGCGGAAGGTATAGCCGCCCGCGATCGATACGGCGGTCAGGAGCGTCATGCCCGGAACATAGGCATATTGGCCGGGCTGCTGCACCTCACCCAATATGTAGAAGGGTCGATATTTGTCGACCTGCACGCTGACGCTGGCATTGGGCGCGAGATCCTTCGCGCGCAGCAGCGCCGCGAGCGACGCTTCCAGTTCCGGCGCGGATTTGCCCGCCACCTCCACCGTGCTCAGCATGGGCAGCGATATGGTGCCGGCGTCGCTTACGATATAGCTGCCAGCCATCATGTCGAACCCGTAGACCGCGATCTTCACGGAATCCCCGGGTCCGAGCATATAGTGGTCGGTTGCAGCGGCGTTGGCCACAGGAAGGTTGGAATAGGCATTCGTGCAACCCGCGACGGGCAGCGCGATCATGCCGATCAGCATGGTGCGGCGATTCACGGCAGTTCCCCAGCTATGGACGATTCCATGGAATGGATGCTAGCCGGTCTGTCCTGTCCGTTGGTGTACGCATCTGAGGCAGGATGGTCTTCAAAAGGACTGACCCTTCCGGGAGCGGTTATTACCCCGAAGGATTAGAGGCGCGCACGTAAAAGAGGGGACCGGTTTCGCGCGAAAAGCGATGCGAAAAATGAGAAATGGCGCGGCGCCGCATGTGCTCCGGCGCGGCATGTTCAGTCAAGCGACGCAGCGACGACCGGCTTGCCCCGCCGCGTGATGGCGATGCCGATCGCCAGGATCAGGGGCACGACCCAGCTGCGCGAATACATATGCGGCGACGCATTGGAAAAAACGACGAACGGCACGAACACCGCCACGACGAGCGCGGCGGCCGAACGGTCTGAACCGAAGTGGCGCATGGCGACGCCGAGTGGCACGAACAGAATCAGCAGCCAGCCTATCAGCGATAAGAGACCGCCTTCCGCCCATACGAGCAGATACATGTTGTGAACGGGTGCTTTGTCGATGCTGACCACGCGAAACTGATCGACGCCCAGCCCGATGATCGTCGTGTCGCCAACCATATCCCAGGCTTCATGGATAAGCTCCATCCGGCCGGTGAAGGTGCCCGCCTGATTGAGGTCGCCTTGTTCCAGCGCGTTGGCGACGCGGTTCTGGAAGGCTGACGGAAGGGCGACCCCGGTCGAAAGCGCGGCCGTTGCCAGCGTCAGAATGATGACGAGCGTGCCGGCAGATCTCTTTCCCCAATCGATCAGCAGGAACGCCAGGGCGCCGAGCGCGGTACTGGCAAATCCGGAAAAGGAACCGGACAATAGCAAGCCCGAACATAGCGCACCCAGCGCGCAGAAGGTGAACATCCAGTTCAGCCGGCCGATCCGCGCGAGATAGAGGACGAACGGTACCGTCATCGCGATCATCGCCGCGTTCCAGTTCGCGTCGGCCATGAAGGCGCCGAGCCGATGCCCGCCGGTGATGAATTCGAAGCTGAAACGCTTCGCCTGCTCGTAGGATGCGTCGGTGGCATAATAGACAATCGTCCCGAACAGCTCCATGGCTGTGACGCCCGCCACCAGGGCGGTGGCGAAGCGAATGAGGGAGGCGCGACGTTCGCGCAGGAGCAGGGATGGCAGCACGGCAAAGGCAAAGCCATATTGGCCCGCCACGATGATCCAGCGAAGCGGATCGCCATTGATGATGCTACCCATGAAGAAGCCGAACAGCAGTGCCGTTATGCCCGACAGCCAGACGACCCACCATTCGCCCAGCGGGCAGATGGCGACGCCCCGTCCCGCCAGCAGAAGGACGGCGGCAATGCAGAAGAGCGCATCGCTGACCGTGAACAGATAGGTCGGAACGATCCGCCAGGTGATGTAGGGCACCAGGAACACGGCAAGCATCAGCACCGGTTCCGCCAGGCGGAGCATGGCGTGGTGGTAGGGTGTCCGGTCCTGATCCTCCGTCGCCCACGCCGGTTCGAAGATGGCGGTGCCGTAGGCCATCAGGCCGCCAGAGCCGGCACGGCCCAGTCGGGCAGTTCGCGGCCCAGGATGCGGGCCAGATCCTCGATATCGTCCTGATAATAGTCGACCAGATAACGCCGGACATCATCGGGCAGAGGGGGATAGCGAACCGGGCGCGCGATCAGGCTGCGCGCCCCTTCGAACATGGGATTGCCACGCAGGGGAGCGACTAGCCGCTTGATCGGCGAGGGCAGCCTGCGCAGGGCGAGCGGGACCAGCGGCGATGCGCCGTCATTCACCCGCGCTTCGATATGCGACGCATCGGGGCTGGGCGGCAGGTCCAGCATTTGCAGCACATCGGCCGTGACCCCGGCAGGGTCGCGCTTGATGTCCTCGTGCAGGATGACCTTCAGCTGTTCGGCCGGGAAATGGTCCAGGAAACGGCGGATATGCCGGCCATAAAAGCCATCTTCGAGGAAACGGGGTTCGCTCGCCGTTGCGCGGTGGAGATGGCGGGCGACGTCGCCGTCGACCGTGCCTCGCCGGAACAACATGCAATAATCCGAATAGGCCCGCTCGACCGGGTTGCGTAGTTGCGCGATCAGCTGGACCGTGGGCAGCAGGGCGGCGATGCGTGCAGGCGCCTGCGGGTGGGCCAGATAGTCCGCCGATTTTTCCGCCACCATCTGGTCCGGCCGCGCGTCCGCGAAGATCGATCGATACCAGTCCTCACCCCGGTCGAAGTCACGGCTGAAATAATGCGGCTCGGGGCCTGGCATGAAAATGTCGGGCCGGGTGCGAAGCTGCCTTGCGATCCAGGTCGTGGCGGCTTTGGCGGCGCCGATCACGATCAGGCGCGGAAGGGGCGCTGCGTTCATCTGTCTGGTCCCTCTTCAGGCCGTGGCGTTGGCGATCACCGACGCGACGATCATGCCCATCCGCTCGATCGTTCCGGCGTCGAGTGTCGGATCGACCGGCAGCATCAGGCTGGTTTCGCCCAGCCTCCAGGAAACGGGCAGCCGGTTCAATGGCGCGGACGGGCTACCGACAAAGGCTTGTTCCCGATAGATTTCGGGGCAGCTGCCGGCGCCGCATGGCACACCGGCGACGATGCATTCGCCGATGATGCGGTCCCGGTTCCATCCCCGCGCGAGCAATTCCGGTCGCACGAAGGCATAATATTTATAATAGGCATGTTGCACGTCGGCGGGCGGCTCGGTCAAGCGGACGGCGGGCAGACGCGCCAGCGCGGCATTCAATATGCGCGCATTGCGCTGGCGCGTCTCGATCCAGCCGGCGAGCTTGCCCAGTTGGCACAGGCCAAGCGTCGCCTGCATCTCGGTCGCGCGATAATTGCTGCCCAGGCTGGCGTGCAGCCAGCGGAAAGTGCCCGGCGCGCTGGTCTGGTCCATCGGTTCCGGCAGCTTGCCATGATCCTTATAGGCCCATGCCCGTTCCCACACCTTCCTGTCATGCAGCACCAACATGCCGCCTTCGCCGCCCGTCGAAATGATCTTGTCGGTGCAGAAGGAGAAGGCGGCGGCATCGCCGAGCGATCCGACGGGATCGCCGTCATGCACGGCGCCATGTGCCTGCGCGCAATCCTCGATCACGAATAGTCCCTGGGACCGGGCCAGCACCATGATCTCGTGCATGGAAGCGGGCCATCCGGCGAGATGGACCACGATCACCGCCTTGGTGCGGGACGTGATTGCCTGCGCGACGGTGCAGGCGTTGAGCGCCTGGGAGTCCGGGTCGACATCGGCGAAGATGGGCGTCGCGCCGATGGCCGCGACGCAGCTTGCCGAGGCCATGAAGCTGCGCGCGGGGACGATCACCTCGTCGCCGGGACCGACGCCGAGCGCCCGCAGTGCGAGTTCCAGCGCCAGCGTCCCGTTCGCGACGGAGATGGCATGTGGTGCGCGGCACAGATCGGCAAAGGCGCGTTCGAAGGCGCGGGTCTGGTCGCCATGATGCAACGCATTGACCCGGCCGCTGCGCAGGACGGCGGCGACAGCCGTGATCTCATCCTCCGCATAGACCGGCCAGCGCGACCGGATCGGATCGCCCGCATGGTGGGAGGCGGGAGGCGTAGCCTGTCGGGCGAGATGGTCGAACCGGGCCATAGCTGCGGTCGACAGGGCGGGTTCAATTGGCGTGAACATGGGCAGCACCATTTGCGCGGTTCGTCATCGGGACGTGGCCCTGGACCAGCGTGGCCTTGCGATGGAGCAGATCCTTGGCGATGAAGCGGCAGGCGTCATCGTCCGAATCATTGCTCGCTTCCTCCAATATGTCGAATGCCTCGGTGAGCACCTTGAGCGGGATGGGCCGGGGTTCCGCCTCGAAAACGCCGGGGATCGACGATGGCAGCCGTTCCTCTTCGATGTCGAACAGTTCCTCGAACAGCTTTTCGCCCGGGCGCAGACCGACGATCTCGATCCCCACATCGACATCCGGGTCGAGGCCCGCGAGCCGGATCATGCGGCGCGCAATCTCGATGATGCGGATGGGTTCGCCCATATCGAGCACGAAGATGCGGCCATGGCACATGCCATCGCGCAACCCGCGGGAGGCGCTTTGCAGGATCAGCTGCACCGCTTCATGCACCGTCATGAAGAAACGCTCGATCTCCGCATGGGTGACGGTCAGCGGGCCGCCCTTGCTCAGCTGGCGCTGGAAGAGGGGAATGAGCGAGCCGCTCGACCCCAGCACATTGCCGAAGCGGACGGTGATGAAGCGCGGGGCATCGGGATCGTTGCGCCCCTCCAGATCGAGCGCCTGGCAATAGAGTTCGCCCAGCCGTTTGGTGACGCCCATGAAGCCGACCGGATTGACCGCCTTGTCGGTCGATACCTGCACCATGGCGCGGGCGCCGTAGCGCCGCGCCGCATCGGCGACGTTGCGCGTGCCCAGCACATTGGTCTGGATGGCGGCGACCGGGTGGGTCTCGACCAGCGGCACATGCTTGAGCGCGGCGGCATGGAAGACCAACTCGGGACGCTGTTCGGCGAAGACGTGCATCAGCTGCTTGCGCTGGCGAATCGAACAGAGCACCGGCGTCCGGTCGATCTGCGGATGATTTTCCCGCATCTCCAGGTCGACTTCGTAGAGATTGAACTCATTGGCGTCGAGCAGGACCATATGGGCAGGCGCGAAAGCGGCGATCTGGCGCGTCAGCTCGCGGCCGATGGTGCCGCCCGCTCCGGTGATCAGGACTCGCCGCCCGGCGATCATGTTGACGACAGCCTGACCATCGAGCGGCGCTTGCGGCCGACCCAGAAGGTCGGCGAGGTTGAGGAAACGGAAGTCGAGCTTCACTCCCCTGTCGGGGGTGAAGCCGGTGAAGCCGGGACGATAGGCGATGTCCAGGTCGAGCATCTGGGCCTGAGCGACCAGATCGACCATCGCCATCCCCTGCAATCGTTCCACCGCGCCGGCGAAAATGAGGCAGGCGGGCCGCTTGTCGTCGGCGCTCAGCCGTCCCACGATCTGCGCCAGGTCGGCAGGGCGGCCGACGATCGGCACGCCGCGCAACCATGCGCCGACATGCTTGCCGGTTTCCTCCAATATGCCGACCGGGCGGAAGCTGGCATGGGATTCCTGCTCCAGCTGGCGCAGCAGCTGTTCGATATCGTCGCTCGATCCGAACAACAGCGCCGGGCGCCCCGCATCCAGCGGATCGGTGGCGGGAGCGGGGGGGTGGAACCGGCCGGCGAAATATTCGCCGACCAGGCGCCGCGCCATCCGCGCGCCGCCCATCATCACGACAAGGATCAGCCACTGGATGATCGGGATCGACCGCGGCAGCCACCATTCGCCGCCGATGGCGAGGAGCAGGGCGGCAAAAATGCCGATCGCCACGGTCGCCGCTTTCATGACCGCGAAAATGTCCCCCGTCGACGCATAGCGCCAGACCCGCCGATGCAGCCGCATCAATGCGAAAGTCGCCACCGCGACGGCGACGAAGAGAGGAAGCGCCAGCCTGTGTTCCGACAGAACAGCGTCCGCGCGTATGGAACCAACCCGCAGGCTGATCGCGAAGATGAAGGACAGACCGGCGATCAGGCCGTCAATCGCGTAGATCAACAAGGTCCGGCTCGGAGCCGAAAAGCGATACTGAAATGTTGCTGCCATTTTTCGGCCCCCTATGCAGTTCGAGCACTGAACTCAGCGCGACCTCTTTCTTGGCGACATTTCGTGGTGATGTTCTGGAGCCAAGGTAGACAGGAACCCGAGCGCCATTAAGTCGGGCATCAGGTTTCGTCCGAAGGGACAATGGGCGATAGCCTTTCTGTCCGCCTCTAATCCTAAATGATTTATTTACTATAAGGCGGTGATTCCATGCGGTGTCGGTCTACGCCTTGTGCGCCGGTCAGGCATTCCGCTGATGGCGAATGGCAACGCCGCCCTTTACTCTTACCCCTTTGGATAGTGTCCGTAGTTGCTGTGGCGGGCCCTCGGTCGAGTGACGACTATGCCGGTCAGCAGACGGTGAGGGGGCCATGATTCCCAGATGCTAGAGTTACAAAGCCAAATTGTATCGCAAGCCGAACATGGGCCGCTCCCGGCGCCGCAGGATGTCAGTCGTGTCCGTCCGGCGAGCATCGACAAGTGCCGTGTCTGCTTTCCATTTGCCGGCGGCCTGATCGGCGGGAGCCACATTTCGGCCCTGCAACTGATCCAGGGTCTCAACCATACGCAATTCGAACCGGTGGTGTTGTTGCACAGTCTGGACGGTCCGTTGCCTGATTTTCTGGAAAAGGCCGGGGTCGCCTTCGAACGTGCGCCGATCCCGCATTATTGGCAGGCGGGGCGTGTCACTCTGCGTGATCTTCGCCATATGCCCGCCGATGTTGCCCGGATGCGCGCCTATCTGCGCGCGCGCAACATCAGGATCGTCCATACCAACGAAGGCGCTATGCACGCGACCTGGGGCATGTCCGCACGGCTCGCCGGCGCTCGCCATATCTGGCATCATCGCGGCAATCCGCGCGCAACCGGCTTGCGCCTGCTGGCGCCGTTGGTGGCCGATCGCGTGATATGCGTGTCGAATTTCGCGTCTCCGCCCCAGGGGATCTGGTCCGCCCACGGCAAGTCCACCGTCGCCTATAGCCCTTTTGACACGTCGATCGCGGATCTGGACCGCAAGGAATCGCGATCCGCGATCGAGGCGCGTCTGGATGTCGCCCCGGATACGGCGATCATTTCCTTTCTGGGCCATTTTTCGTCGCGCAAGCGGCCGCTCGTCTTCGTCGAGACGATCGCCGCGATGCGGCGCGCGAGGCCCGACAAGCGCGTTGTCGGCCTGATGTTCGGCGATGAGCATGAACCCGGCATCGATGCGCGCATCAGGCAGAAAATCCGGGAGCTGGGCGTCATGGACTGCGTGCGCATGATGGGATTCCTGCAGCCGGTCGAACCCTGGCTCGCGGCGAGCGACGTGCTGCTCGTGCCCGCGGTGGAAGAACCGTTCGGCCGAACCCTGATCGAGGCCATGCTGATCGGTACGCCAGTGGTTGCCGCCGCGTCCGGCGGCAATATCGAGGCGATCCGTAACCGGGGGACGGGGCTTCTCGCCCGCCCGGACGATCCCGACGATCTGGCCGCCCATGTGCTGGGTGTCATCGACGATCCCCGGATGGCGATGACGATCGCGCATCGCGCGCGTCAGGAGGCGCTGCAGAAGTTCAGCGTCGAAACCCATGTGAACAAAATCGCCAGAATATATCGGGAGGTACTCGCCATATGAACGCGCCTACGCCCGCCGCCGTATCCGCCATGCCGGGACTTGTGCAGCATATCACCACCAGCCTCGACGTGGGCGGCGCTCAATCGATGCTGGTGAAGCTGGTCGAGGCCACCGCAGCCAAGCGCAACGGCGTTCGCCCGGCCGTGCTTTCCCTCATGCCTCCCGGCAGCTTCACGCATCGGCTGAAGCAGAGCGGCTGTCCCACCTATACGCTCGGCATGGCGCGCGGTTATCCTGGTCCGCTCGGCGTGCTGCGGCTGTTGCGGATCACTGCTATGCTCCAGCCTGATCTGCTGCAGGGATGGATGTATCATGGCAATGTCGCCGCCAGCATGGCGAAGCTTGCCGTCAGGCGCAGGGTGCCGCTGCTCTGGAATGTGCGCCATTCGCTGGCCGATCCGAAGGTGGAGAAGTGGACCAGTCGCGCGCTGCTGTCGCTCAGCGCCCGCCTGTCGCGCAATGTCGACGGCATCATCTACAATTCCCGGACCGCGGCGAAGGAACATGCCGCCTTCGGGTTCGACGGGTCGCGCGCCATCCATATTCCCAACGGGTTCGACCTGACCCGCTACCGCCCCGATGCCCATGCGCGCCAGCGGTTGCGGTCGCTATTCGATATGGACGACAATGGCCTGGTCATCGGCATGGTCGCGCGCAACCATCCGATGAAGGACCACGCCATGCTGGCGCGCGCGCTTGGAAAGCTGCGCGCATCGGGCCGCGACTGCCGGCTGTTGCTGGTGGGACCGGGCATGGATGCGCCCGGCGCCGCGCTGATGCAGGCGATCGGCGAATGCCTACCGCCCAATGCGGTGACGTTCGCGGGTGAACGGGCGGATGTGGCCGACTGGCTGCCGGGCGTCGACATCGTCGCGCTGTCGTCCGCCTGGGGTGAGGCTTTCCCCAATATATTGGGAGAAGCGATGGCCTGCGGCGTGCCGTGCGTCGCCACCGACGTCGGCGACAGCGCTTGGGTGATGGGCGAAGGCGGTCGGAGCGTTCCGCCGCGCGATACGGATGCGATGGCGTCGGCGTTGGCGGGGCTTGCGGATCTTGGTCAAGAGGGACGACGGGCGATGGGTGCGGCCGGGCGCTCGCGAGCAGTAGCGCATTTCGACATCAACGACATCGCCGTCCAATATCGTCGCCTTTATGCCAGCGCTGTGCGTCATGCCGTGCATGGCAGCGGGTCGGTCAGCGCCAGCGCCCTGGCGCGTGAGGCGGGAGCGCACAGCCTGTGAAAATAGTCATTCTGGCAAGCTTGGCCTATTCGTTGGTCAATTTCCGGGGCGCGCTGCTGCGGCGGATGGTTGCGGAGGGGCATGATGTCGTCGCGTGCGCGCCCGACGATGATCCGGCGACGGACGCCGAGTTGCGGAAGATGGGCATTACCTATCGTCGCGTGCCGATGGACCGCATCGGCACCAATCCGGTGCGTGACCTCGGCACATTAGGGGCAATGCGGCGCATGATCCGCAGCGAGGCGCCGGACGTGATCCTCGCCTATACGCAAAAGCCGATCATCTATGGCGGCATGGCGGCGCGGATCGCCGCGCCGTGCGCGCGCTTCTTCGCGATGGTGAGCGGCCTTGGGCATGTCTACTCGGATGATGAGCCGGCGAGCGGGAAGCGTCGGTTCCTGCGCCCGCTGATTTCCCTGCTCTATCGCATTGCGATCGCCCGGGCGGCGGGCATTTTCGTCTTCAACGCCGATGATGAGGCGGAGATGCGCCGCCACGCCATCCTCTCGCCAAGGCAGCGCGCGATCCAGGTGCCCGGATCGGGCATCGACACCGCCCAGTTCGCGCAGCAGCCGATTCCTCAAGGGCCACCGACCTTCCTGCTGATCGCCCGGTTGATGCGCAACAAGGGGATCGGTGAATTCGTCGAGGCCGCCGCGATGGTGCGCCGGCAATATCCGGACACCCGTTTCCAGATATTGGGGCCGCAGGAGCCGGGCAAGGCCGGCTTCAGCGCCGACGAAATGGCGGCGTGGCAGGCGAAGGGCGTCGACTATCTCGGCTCGACCCGCGACGTGCGGCCTCATCTGGCGCAGGCCAGCGTGTTCGTGCTGCCGACCTATTATCGCGAGGGTCTGCCCAGGACCATATTGGAAGCCATGGCGATCGGTCGGCCGATCATCACGACCGATATGCCGGGATGCCGGGAAACCGTGATCCTGGGTGAAAATGGCATGTTGGTGCCGGCCCGCGACGTCGAAGCGCTGGCGGCCGCAATGGCGCGGCTGGCGGCCAATCCCGCGCGGCTGGCGGCCATGGGCGCCCGCTCCCGCCAACTGGCGGAGGACCGCTATCATGTCGACAAGGTCAACAGCCTGCTGTTGACGGAAATGAGCCTGATCGGTCCGTCGCTCCAGCGGCCGGAAGGTCGGGCGCTGGGGGACTATCCCCTGGTCGAGCGCACGCTCGCCGCGCTGGCCTTCATCGCCATGCTGCCGGTCATGCTGCTGCTGGGCATGGTGGTCGCGCTCGCCCTTGGCCGCCCCGTGCTGTTCCGGCAGCATCGCGCCGGGCGTGGCGGACGGGTCTTCGATCTGGTCAAATTCCGGTCGATGCGGGATTTACGCGATGCGCAGGGGCGGCCGCTGCCAGATGAGGCGCGCTTGACCGCCTTTGGCAAGCTGTTGCGTCGCAGCCGGCTCGATGAATTGCCCGAACTGTGGAACATCGCGCGCGGCGAGATGAGCTTCGTCGGGCCGCGCCCGCTTCTGCCCGCGACCGTGGCGGCGATGGGTGAAAAGGGGGAGCGGCGCGGCAGCGTGCGGCCGGGGCTGACCGGCTGGGCGCAGGTCAATGGCAACGCGCTGCTGAGCGACGCGGACAAGCTGGCGCTGGACCTCTGGTATGTCGAGCGTCGTTCCCTGGGCCGCGACCTGTGGATCGCGCTCAGGACGGTAGCGACCCTGTTCGGGGGCGAACGGATCAGCCAGATGCATATTCGGAGGGCCTATGCGAGCGTTGCTGATCGGCGCGGTTGAAGGAACGCGGGTGGCGGCGCAAGCGATTGCCGATACGCCCGGATGGACGCTGGCGGCGATCGCGACGCTGCCGCCGGACCTTGCGTCGCGCCACTCGGACTTTGTCGACCTGGCGCCCGTCGCGGCACGGGCGGGGGCGGAGTTGATCCCTGTGGCTGCGTGCAACGCGCCGGATTTTCTCGATCGGGTCAGAGCCATCGCCCCGGACATGCTGTTCGTGATCGGCTGGTCGCAGATATGCGGACCGGAATTTCGCGCAGCAGCAGGCGGGCGCGTGGTCGGCTATCATCCGGCGCCGCTTCCCCGGTTGCGGGGGCGGGCGGTGATACCCTGGACCATCTTGCTGGACGAGAAGATCACGGCCTCCAGCCTGTTCTGGATCGACGAGGGCGTCGACAGCGGTCCGCTACTGGCGCAGCATTATTTCCATGTCGCGCCCGACGAGACGGCCGCCACGCTTTACGCCAAGCATATGGTCGCCTTGGACGCCATGCTGCGCGAGTTGCTGCCGCGCCTGTTGCAGGGCGAGTTGACGGGACGGTTGCAGGACGAGAAAGTGGCGACCTACGCCACGCGCCGCCGCCCGAGCGATGGGCAGATCGACTGGCGCCAGCCGGCCGAAGCGGTCGAACGGCTGGTGCGGGCGGTGGGGCGTCCCTATCCGGGCGCGTTCACCGGGACGGGGGACGACCGGATCACCATATGGGCGGCGCGCGTCTGCGCTTGCGCGGATCGGCAACATGCCAGCCCCGGTCAGGTGATATTGCGCGACGATCAGGGCTTTGCCGTCTGCTGCGGCGATGGCCGTGCGCTGCATGTTACGGATTATGAATCCGCGCAGGCCCGCAAACCGGCCCTGCACAGTATGTTGGGGGTGTTGGGGTGAAGGATATGATCAGCGACAGCGGCGTCACGCTGGTCATCGCGCCGCACCCGGACGATGAGGTGCTGGGTTGCGGCGGCGTCATCGCCCGGCTCGCCGACGCCGGGCGCGAGGTTCATGTGGCGATCGCGACGCGGGGCAGGGCGCCGCGCTATTCGCAGGAAGGGGCCGATCATGTCCGACAGGAAGCGCTCGCGGCGCATAAGCTGCTCGGCGTCGCGCACACCTATTTTCTCGACCAGCCGGCGGCCGAACTGGATCAGGTGCCGCACGCCGATCTGAACGGCGCGATGGGCAGGCTGTTCGAGGAAGTGAAGCCTGCCACGCTGTTCCTGCCGTTCCTGGGCGACATCCACCTCGACCATCAGCTGATCTTCCGCTCCGCCATGGTAGCCGCCCGACCGCGCGACTGGCGCTATCCGCTGCGGCTCTACGCCTATGAAACCCTGTCGGAAACCAATTGGGCGGCGCCGCAGATCGAGCCATGCTTCGCGCCCAATATCTTCATCGACATTCACGAGACGCTGGAGCGCAAGCTCGCCGCCTTCGCCTGTTTCCAGTCGCAATGCGGCGTTTTTCCGAACGAACGCTCGCCCGAGGCGCTGCGCGCGCTGGCGATGCTGCGTGGCGCGACCGTCCATCGTTATGCAGCCGAGGCATTTGTGCTAATCCGGGAGGTAATCTGATGCATCAGATGACGGGGGATCGGATGGGAGAGATCAGGCCTCGATCGACGTCGCGCAAGCGATTGACGATGCTGCTCTGTTCGGCCGGGCGCAGGGTCGAGTTGCTGATCGCCTTCCGGCGCGCCGCGGGGCATCTGGGCGTCGATCTTCAGATCATCGCCTGCGACCTCCAGCCCGAATGGAGCGCCGCCTGCCGCTTCGCCGACAAATCGTTCCGCGTCCCGCGCGCCGATGACCCGGCCTATGTCCCCGCGATCGAGGCGATCTGCCGCGACCATGGGGTGGGGCTGATCGTGCCGACGATCGACCCGGAATTGCAGCCTTTGGCGGACGCGCGCGATCGGTTCGCGGCGCTGGGCGCCTGGGTGTCGGTCAGCGATCCACAACTGGTCGCCATCTGCCGCGACAAGCTGCTGACCGCACAATTCCTGGCCGAGCATGACGTAGCGGTGCCACGCACCGTGGCGTGGGAGGATCTCAATCCGCAAGCATGGACGGGTCCTGCCATCATCAAGCCGCGCGGCGGCAGCGCGGGGCGATCGATCCTGAAGATCGAGAATATGGGCGAGCTGCCGGATTCGGTGCCCGAGCCGATGATCGTCCAGGAATTGCTGCGGGGCGAGGAATGGACCGTCAATCTCTATTTCGACGGCAAGGGCGTGCTCCATTCGGTGGTGCCGCACCATCGCGTGCAGGTGCGCGCGGGCGAGGTGGAAAAGGGCGTCACCGGGCGACCGGCGCAGCTTCTCGACATGGCGGAGAAGCTGGCGGCCGCGCTGCCGGGCGCGCGCGGCGCGCTCTGCTACCAGGCGATCATCGCCCCCGACGGCACGGCCAGGCTGTTCGAGATCAACGCGCGCTTCGGTGGTGGTTATCCGCTCGCCGAATCCGCCGGAGCCTCCTTCGCGCAATGGCTGATCGAGGAACGGCTGGGCCTGCCGAGCAGCGCCGGAAACGACTGGACCGAAGGTGTCATGATGCTGCGCTACGATGCCGCGATCTTCGTTTCGCCGTGACCGTCACTCTGGTTTTCGATCTGGACGACACGCTCTATCTGGAGCGTGATTATGTCCGCAGCGGCATTCGCGTCGTGGATGCGTGGGCGCGATCGACGCTGGGGCTGGACGGTCTGGCAGCCGCTGCCACCAGCCTGGTGGAATCGGGTCAATACGGCAAATTGTTCGACGCTGCGTTGGCGATCCTGGGCGTGCCCGCCGACCCCGCGATCATCGATCGGATGGTTTCGGTCTATCGCGAACATGCGCCTGATATCCAACTCGCGCCCGATGCGCGGGCGTTCCTCACCGCCGGGCATGACTATGCCTTCGCGCTGATCAGCGACGGTTACAGCGTCGCGCAGCATGGCAAGATCGACGCATTGGATCTGCCTCGGTTCGGACTGGACCCGATCATCTGCACCGACGATTGGGGACGCGATTATTGGAAACCGCACAAGCGCGCCTATGAAACGGTGCAGGCGGCCCATGCCGGCCGTTCGACCCGGTTCATCTATGTGGCGGACAATCCGGCCAAGGATTTTCTCGCGCCGCGCGCGCTGGGCTGGGCCACCGTCCAGATCGACCGGCCGGGGGCCATTCATGCGCGAATGGCGCCGAGCGACGCGCATCGGGCCGACATGGTGATCGAGTCGTTCGATCAGTGGGATCATGATCGGCTTCTCGCGCCGCTGAATCATATCGTCGAAAGGAGCCATGTCGGATGAAGGTGGCATTCGTCCTGGCGGGCCTCAGCGCGGGTGGTGCAGAACGGGTCATCAGCAAGCTCGCCGCCGCCTCCCTGGCGCGCGGGTGGGATGTCACGATCGTGACCTTTGACCGGCCCGAAGATTCGATCTTCCATCCGATCGATTCCCGCGTTTCGCTTGTTCGCCTCGGTTTGCCCACCACGGGGCGAGGAGCCGCTGCATGGACTACCGCTGCGCGACGATGCTGGGCGTTGCGCCGGGTGCTCGCAGGACGGTTCGACGTCGTCATATCCTTCCTGACGAAGGTCAATGTGTTGACCCTGCTGGCGACTCGTGGCGGGAACGTCCCGGTGATCGTCTCGGAACGCAATAATCCGGACCGGCAGCCCGCGCATCCCCTGTGGCGCTTTGCGCTGCGTTATCTCTATCCCCGCGCGACCTCGATCGTCATGCTGACCCATCGCGGGCGGGAACATTTGCGACCGGCCGAGCGGAAACGCGCCGTCGTCATTCCAAATCCCATATGTTCGCTCCCCTATGCGCCGAGGCGGGGAGGATCGCCGCAACTGGTCGCGGTCGGACGGCTCACTGAGCAAAAGGGCTTTGACCTGCTGATCGCCGCCTTCGGTCTGTTGGCGAAGCGGTTCCCGGACTGGAGCCTGGTCATTTTCGGTGAAGGGCCTGACCGGCCGGCGCTGGAGGCACAGGTCGAAGCGCTGGGATTGAAGCGGCGCATCAGCTTGCCCGGTTGCACTGCACAGCATGGCGAATGGATCGAGGCCGCGAACCTGTTTGTGCTGTCCTCGCGCTATGAAGGGTTCGCCAATGTCGTCGGAGAAGCCATGCAGGCGGGCCTGGCTGTAGTGGCCTATGATTGCGACTTCGGTCCGTCGGACCTGATCGAGCCGGATGTGAGCGGGTTGCTGGTTCCTCCCGAGAAAGTCGACTTGTTGTCCAAGGCATTGGCGGAACTCATGTCTTCTCCCGCACGCCGCGAGCAACTGGGTGTCGGCGCCGTGGAGCGCGTGAAGATGTTTCAGGAAAGCGCCGTGCTGGCGCGCTGGATGCAGGTGATTGAAAGCGCCCGAACCTGATTCGCGACAATGCGAATGTCCTGGGCAGCCAATCGGTCAAAGCGTTCAGCGGGACCGAAATATGCCGCGCCGCAAGGACAGTAATGCTAACCTGCATCAAGTCAATGGCGATTTGATCGCATCCTTTCACCGAAACGATGCTCGTCCAGGTGTCGCTTTTTTGGACACTATTTGGAAATCTTATAATTATCCAGCCAATGTTAAACTGGTATATTTTTTTTATCGCCCTTTTGGACGTAAGTGGGTTAACAAATAATTTATCAACCGAGGATCGATAATATCTTCGAGAACTGGTCGCACGATCCGTCCCTAATCCATGAGGGGGAGATTGGACATGACAGACGCGCCCATTCATTTAGCTATTGTAGGCAAGAATGAGATTATTCGTGAAGGTTTGAAGCGAATTCTCATAGAAGAAGATTTTCTGGTTGATGAAACCGTTTCCTGTCCGTTAGATCTGGACCATGGAATTGATCGGGAAACCGTCATCATTGTCGATGCTATCGACATAGATGAGGGGCTGGATACGTGCGAAGCAGTCCGCGCCCGCCATCCTCATGTTCGAATCGTCATCATGGCCGATGAATATAGCGTGCAGGATGTGTCGCGCGCATTCATGACCGGCGCCGTGGATGGCTATATCGTCAAGCAGATATCGTGCCGCCCACTGGCGGGGGCGCTTCGATTGACGGCGTTGGGGGAAAAGGTCCTGCCGTCGCAGATCGCTGAATCGCTCGCCAGTGCGCAGCCCTGCTCCATCTCGAAATATTGGAGCGCCGGAGCGGCAGGCAATAATCTTTCCACGCGCGAGGTTGATATTCTTCGATGCCTGGTCGACGGGGAGCCGAACAAGGTGATTTCCCGCCGATTGCAGATCGCGGATGCAACCGTGAAGGTTCACATCAAGGCCATTCTGCGGAAATTGCGCGTGCGCAACCGCACCCAAGCCGCCATCTGGGCCGTCAGTCGGGGTCTGGCGAGCGATGGGGGCGAGATGCCGATGCCCGTGCCTGCCTTAGCCCCTTCAGGAATATTAGCAGACATGAAGGTAGCCAGATCAAATTGAACATGATGTGCGCCACGCCGGCGCCGATTACGCCAAGCCTCGGCGTGGCGATATAGAGTGTGATGAAGAAGGCGGCGCCGGCGATGAGTGCAATGCGAAAGACCTGGGGTTGGAACCCCATGGTCATCAGGGCAGGTCTGAGTGCGCTGCCGGCCAGAAACAGCAGTGCGGCGATCGACTGCACGATCAGCGGATGTCCGGCATCCTCGAAATCCGGTCCCGCGACAAGCCGGATGACATCGTCGCCGACCAACAACACCCCAAGCACGAAGCCGATCGCCACGCTGAAGGTCAGGAATTCGACCTGCCGGATGGCGGCGACGAAATTGTCGATGTCTCTGCGTGCCCAAAGACGCGCCAGGTCGGGCAGGGCCACCTGTTGCAGCATGGCGCCAGCCTTCATCGCAGCGAGCGTGAACTTGCGGACCAGCTGATAGATGCCTGCACCAATCGGCCCGGCGATCGCGCCCACGGCCAATATGTCCAACTCCTGCGTCGCCTTGCGCACGAGTACGGTGCCGTTCGCTGAAAGGATTTGGGGCCAGATTCCTTCGAATTCACCGGCATAGGAAAGCCCGTCGGCTCGCAGCGCAAAGCGGTAGCCGTTGCGCCGCAGTTCGACGATGGCGGCGAAGCTCAGCGCCAGCCGCTGGAGGCAGGGGACGGCGATCATGGTTGCCAGCAACTCCCAGATCGACCCGCCCGTCATCCAGATCAGAGCAACGGCGGCAAGGCGCAGCAACGCCAGGGCAGGATCGACCCAGGCGATCACCGCGAACCGATCGAACAGGCGCAGGACGCCGATCGGGGTGGAGGAGATGCCGAAGAAGACGGCGATGCTGTAAAAGCGCGCCATCGCCTGTGTCTCGGCATCCCATCCCAGCCAGGCCCCGACATAGGGCACGGCCATCAGCGTGATGGCGCCGGCCGCCAGCGCGCCGACGACGTCGAGCGCGACACCGAATTGCACAAGGCGCATGAAGCCGCGCCGATCGGCCTTTTCGATCGCGGCGGAGCCGTAACGGATGATGGCCTGCCAGGATTCCAGGCGGACGATCTGGTCGATCAGCCGGCCATAGGCCTCGATCATGGCGAGAATGCCCAGCAATGCCGGCCCCAGCATTTGCGCCATGAGCGCAAGCGTCACCATGCCGATGCCGATGGCGGCGGCGTTTCCACTTGCCAGATGGGCGACCTGTTTCAACATCCATCCAAGCTGTGCGCGGCCGCGTCCGTCGGGTCGAGCGCCGCGGGACGGCTCGTCACCGCCGCCAAGCGCCCTGGCTTCGATGTCCCCGCTAATGGAGGCGGCGGAACTGGGCGATGACGGCGGCTCTTGATTCATGGCTGTGGCGTGCCGTTTCCGACGCCTGAATGCTAGGCGGCAAAGAGGGATAGTTCAGTAGAGGTATAGCAAAGGCGACCAGCGGTAGCAGAGGGGCGACATGCTACCCAAAATCGCCGGGAAACACCCTTCTGGTTTCTAGCTGCACCCCGGGACCCGCGTAAGGTCCAAGGCTCCACATCATTCAGTGGTGTATCGATTCGGAGTGATGGAATATGCAGGACCGTGCGCTGGCGGATATGCGGCCACCCCCTCCCGCCGTGCCGCAACAGGCATCGGGCGTGGATTTTCTGCGGGTGCTGCGGCGTCACCAAAGGCGGCTGGGAATCACCTTTCTGGTTGTCATCGTCCTTGCGGCCATCGCCCTGGCGTTCATCGAGCCGCGCTATCAGGCGACTGCGGTCATGCGTGTGGACACGGGGGAAGCCGTCCTGCCGACCGAGGAGGAAACGGCCGCGTCGATCCGCGATGCCGAACTCCGGCGCGAACATCAGATCGAAACGCAGATACAACTTCTCCAGTCCCGGCCGCTTGCGCGACAGGTCGTTCGCGACCTGGCTCTGCACGACGATCCCGAGTTCAACCCCAATGCCAATCCCGACAAGCGGACCTCATGGGACAATTTCCTGGATCGTCTCACATTCTGGAATGTGGAAGACAATGAGTTGGCAAATGCGCCTGCCAAGGGGAGCACGTCGCCGCAACTGATCGAGCGGACCACCGATCGCCTGCTCGATGCGCTGAAGGTTGAACAGGATGGACAATCGAGCTTCGTGGACGTGACGGTCACGTCCGTCAGTCCTGACAAGGCCGCGCGGATCGCGAACAAGATCACGCGCGTCTATGTCAAGTCCCAGGTCGACGAACGGCAATCGGCCGTCAAGCGCCGCATCCAGACGCTTGGCGAACGTGTCGCCGAACTGCGCGGGCAGCTTGTGTCCACCGAACAGTCCATCGCATCCTATCGCCGATCGCGCGGCCTTGACCCGGGCGCTGGCAATGACGCCAATTCCGCGCAGCTCGGGCGCGCCGCCGCCGAACTCGCGGCGACCCGCGGCCAGCGTGCCGAGGCGCAGCGGCGCTCCGGTTCTGCGGGGCAATTGATGTCGCCGCTGCTCGCCGACCTGCGCAGCCAGCAGGTCAATGTGCAGCGCCGCCTGAGCGAACTCGCCACGCTCTACGGCAACGGCCATCCCGACGTGAAGAAGGCCTATGCCGAACTGGCGCAACTGGACAGTAATATCGCCAGTGAATCCGCGCGGGTACGGGTGCAACTGTCCAATGAAGCCTCCGCCCAGCAGTCGCGCGAGGCGCAACTCGCCGGCGATGTGGCTTCGCTCAGGGCGCGTTCGCTCAACGATATTGTCGAAGGCGTTCCGCTTGCCGATCTGGAGCGCAATGCGCAGGCGTTGCAAACCGTCTATCTTGCCTCGCTTGGTCGCCTCAATGAAATCCGCAGGGACGAAAAAAATGTGAAGGCCGATGCCACTATCGCATCGCCCGCCTTGCAACCGACCCAGCCGAGCTTTCCGCGCCGGACGCAGATCATGGCCGCGGCCGCCGTCGCTGCGATCATGTTCGGGCTGATCGTGGTCATGCTGAGCGAGGCTCTCGACACGCAGGTGCGCAGCGCTGCCCAGATCTGGGCGATCGCGGGCCTGCCGACGCTGGGTTTGATCCCGCGTCTCACCGACCGTCGCGAACATCGCATCGCCACGCATCAGCGCGTGATCGATCATCCCTATTCGACCTTCGCCGAATCGGTGCGGTCGATCGAGAGCCGGCTCTCGCGCACTTCCGGTCGCGCCGCCGGCAATGTGGTCATGGTCACGTCACCCTTGCCCGGGGACGGCAAGACGACCCTGTCGATCGGCCTGGCGGCCGCTGCCATCGCCCGCGGTCGTCGCGCGATCGTGATCGATTTCGACCTGCGCCGCCCTGGCCTCGGCAGCACGTTGCAGCGGGGGGAATCGGGCAAGGATCTGCTCGATTATCTGGCCGGCGATGCCACGCTGGACGAAATTATACTGACCAGCACATCGACGCCCGCCATTCACGGTATCCGGGCGCTTCGGTCTGCGCCTGATCCCGGCGCGGCGATCGCCTCGCCGCGGGTCGAAGCGCTCATTTCTGCCTTGCGTGCACGCTATGACGTGATCGTCCTCAATACGCCGCCCGTGCTGGCGGTCGGGGATGCGCAGGAACTTGCCCATCATGCCGACCAGACGGTGATGGTGCTCCGCTGGGGGCGCACGACACCCGATCTTCTGCGATCCGCGATATTGCAATTCGGTGAACCGATCACCGGCGCGGCGTTCAATCGTGTGCAATATCGCAAACATGCGCAGCTTCGCTATGGCGACAGCATCCAGCATTATCGCAAATATACCTATGGCGAGGAGGATGCGCCCAACCGTCTCGCGCCTCTCATGCGGTTGATCGGCCGTCGTGCGGGATAGGGTTGAGGCAATAACCCGACCCACCCGACAGTGGTGGGCAGGCAACCGTTTTTCGAGAAAGGGCAGGCCGTTGCCCCCTGATCTGGTAGCAATTGAGGGAGGGCTGGGGACTGCGGGGCGTGATACGTTCCGTGAACTGCACCTGCTTGTGATCGATCCGCGTTCGCTGACGCGCGATTGTCTTCTTGCTGCGCTTCAGGATACGCCCGAAATCCGCTCTGTTTCGGCTGCCGCCAGCGTTTGGGAAGCCACCACTATTCTGCGGGAACGGCGTATCATCAATGCCGTATTGCTCAATCTTGCTTCCGACGCTTTCGATCAGGCCAGCCTGTCCGCGATGATCGATCCGCTGCAAGTCGCGGCCCCGGGCGGGCGCATCCTGATTCTCACCACGCATACGGATACCGATCATGCCGGCGCCGCGTTGCGACTGGGCGTCGATGGATATCTCAACAGCGAAATGTCGTTCGAACTGACCAAGGATGCGATCTGCATTGTCGGGCGTGGGTGCATCATCTATCCGCGTTCGGTGCTGGCAGGACCCGGCCTGGGATCGGCTGTCGCACCGTCCGGCGGCTTGTTCACCCATGACGAACGGCTCACCCAACGCCAGCGCGAAGTGCTCGAAGGGGTAGCACGCGGACTCACCAACCGGGAGATCGCCGGCAGACTGATCATCAGCGAGCGGACGGTGAAAGCGCATGTGAAGGAACTCATGCGTCGACTCGGTGCAAGTAACCGGACTCAGGTGGTCGCAATCGCCAGCAATCTTCTTTAAAGAGGCTGCGCGCCTCGACCAATAGTTCATAATGAATAAAATTATACTGTCCAAAAGATCATGTTCTTTTGGGCAGTATATTTGCTTGCAATTGCGAATTTGAGGCAAGCCGATAGAAAATATGCGATGAGTTAACTTGATCGCAATTTCTGGAACGATAAAAACGCACCGGGTTCATTTCGGGTGCGGCATTGAATGCGCGCATCTGCGGGGGTGAATTTCTTAAAACGGCAAAGTCAAAATCATGATCCAGAAGGTAATTCTGGGTCAGGGTGAAATATTGTCTGCCAAAAATAGTCAGGGGGTCAGAAATAATGTGGGACTCTGCAAGGCCAAAGGCGAAGCTCATATTTGTATCGGCCGCAGTCGCTGGCCTGCTCGCGACCGCCGTCGGCGTTCGTGCAGGTTCGATCGATATCGGTGCGAAAGTGAAGCTCGCCACCAGTGTCTGGTTGATGGAAAGCGATCTGCGGACCGGCGCCGGAATTCAGGCGGCTGCGGTGGACGGGGCCGTTGTCGGTGGCCCTTTGACCCGAAATGACGAACGATGGTGGAACGTCGATTTCGTCCAAGGCGCGGACGGTTGGGTCAAGGAAGCGGCCTTGACACAGAATGGCGGGATTCCGGTCTCTCTTCCGTCCTCTGCCACGGTCCCAGCGCTCGTTTCGGTGCAGGGATTGAAGGTTCCTGCTCCGTCTTTTGCCGCCAAGTCGACGGGGACCGCCACCGCCTTCGTCAATCCCGACGACGGCGCCATTCCCGACCGGGCGATCCATCCGCTCGCATTTCCCACCGCGACCGGTTTCGGCAAGAATAGCAGCGCGCGCAGCCCGAACGCGGTCGTGTACAAGATCAACACGCGCGAGGATGTTGCAAATCCTGCGGACGGCAAGATCAGCTATCGCGAATGCGCCCTGGCCCTGCCGATCACCAATCCTTACACCATTCCCGCCAATCGTCCGCGCTATTGCGTGTTCGACGTGGCGGGGGCCATTATTTTGCAGTCGTCGGCCTTCATCACGCAGCCTAAAATCTATATTGCTGGCCAGACTTCGCCTGGTGGCATCGAGTTCCGGCTGGGTCAGAACTATAATCCGGTGGATTCACTGATCGACACGCGTCGCGGCGGTAATCACATGATATTGCGCCATGTGCGGACCCGCACCGGACCCCATCTGGGTCGTAAATCCCAGAATGGCGATCCGATCCGTATGTCGGGCACCAACAACCAGATACTCGACCATGTGTCGACCATGTTCGGAACCGACGAAAGTCTGGACATGGCCTGCACCGACTGCACGGTGCAATGGTCGATCATCGGACCGAATATCTGCCGCAATGCCGGTCATACATCGTCATTGCACTGCAAGACCTTCTTCCTGAAGCCCGCCACTCGTGTAACCATCGCGCATAATCTTTCGCAACATGGCGAACAGCGGGGCATCAATGTCGCCGCGGGTTCCAACCCGCCGATGGCAGGCGCCAAGGGGCAGGTCGATGTCGTCAACAATGTCCTCTACAATTTCATTGCCGAAGCTGGCCTCGTTTCGAACCAGTTTGGCAATGTTTACGCAAATTATCTCAACAACGTCTATTTGCGCGGGCCAAAATACAATGCATCGGATGGCAATTATCTTATCGGGCTCTATGCGAACGCCAGCCGCTATGCCTTTGGTTTTAACATTTTTTCCAAGGGGAATGTGACGCCGCGGACGCGGATCGCGGGGCAATTTGGTTCGACGACGACGGATTCCTCCCGGAACAGCGCCGGTTACATCGCCCATGTCAGTGCCAATTCGGTTTGCGGTCTCAGCATTGCCGGCGTGCAGGATTGCAGTCGCTTTGGACTGAGCGTCGTGCAAGACTTGCGCTATGCCCTGATGCCCGGCCTCACCGCGCCTTCGTTCGATGTCGCCAGGGTGGCGTCGGCGCAGCAGGCCTTTCGCGATGTCCTGACCTTCGCCGGCGCCAATCTATGTCTTTATGGTGCCTGTCAGGACAACGTAGACGCCATGTATATCGACGATGTCCGGACCTGCGACACAGCCCCTTATCTCTTCGACCGGAATTGGCCGTCCACGGTCTCCGAGGCAGGTGGGTGGGCGCGGCTCACGCAGCGCGCAGCCAAGCTGGACAGCGACAATGACGGTATGCCGGATGAATGGGAAAAGAAGTTCAAGAACACCAATCCCAACCAATGGGATGCGAATGATGATCGCGACGGCGACGGCTATCCCAATATCGAGGAATATCTGAACGCCCTGGCGAAGGATCATACCCTTTACAATAATATGGTCGGCAAGGGGGGCGGCACTGTTCCCGCCTATAATTGTGGTCGCCCGATGTTTTAATCGCAAATATGGTTCATTTGATAATGATAATCATATCATTCCTTATATTGACTTAAGTTAATGTCGATCCTCGCTCGAATGTGTTCGCTACCATGACGGTCATGTTGCACCCGTCTCTATTGCGAATGGAAATATCCCTAATGGTATAGATACTTTGTTAAATTTATCGATTAAAATCATCCTGTGGTTTGCTTCTGTCTCGATTCAGGCCGCGGAGGTTCGAGGTGCTGGACACTTTTGCCAGAAAGCTGAGTTGCAAGCTTGGGGTCTCTGTCGAAGAGGCGCAGTTTTTGGCGAATGTGGCGAAAAGACAATTGCGCCAAGTAAAGGCGCGCCAGGATATTTATGTTGATGGCGACCCCGCGTCTTCCGTGAGAATCATCTTTGACGGTTGGGCTTGCCGTTATCATCAATTTGAGAATGGCGCGCGACAGATTGTCCAAATTCTAATGCCCGGTGATATATTGGGGCATGATACCGCGCACGCCTATCAGGATCACTCCGCCAGCTCCATTTCACCGGTCGTCTTCGCACAGCTTTCCCATTCCGATTTCATCACGGCGACTGCACAGCTTCCGGAAATAGATCGTGCGCTGAGGCGTGATTTGAGCATGACGCTGGCCATCCAGCGCCAATGGATTTCCGTCATCGGCCGTTTCGGCGCCACGCAACGGATCGCCCATCTGCTCTGCGAACTCTACGTGCGCGCGCTGTTGCTGGACAGCGCGAAGGAAAAACGCGCGGTCGATTTCCCGATGGCGCAACGCGATATTGCTGACTGTACCGGTCTCAGCTTGGTGCAGGTCAATCGCAGCATCAACCTGCTCCGGTCGACGGGCCTGCTCTATTGGCGTCATCGCGCGCTGGAGATTGTCGACCTGGGGGCACTGGCGAAAATGGGTACGTTCAATCCCAATTATCTCGGGCACATCGACAGCCTGGGTACGCAGGAGCCGGGAGGGAGTCGACGCAGCCGCGCCGAGGCGAGCGGGCAGGAGACGCTGCCCTTGTTCAGATGATCGCTTGCGCGTCCGTAATTCCGATATTGCCGCTCAGATGGAGCGATCGCTGGGACTGACCGGCTGCGAGAGCCCTATTTCCCACCCTAGCCGGAACATGGTGAGCCCTGCTGGATTCGAACCAGCGACCTACTGATTAAAAGTCAGTTGCTCTACCGACTGAGCTAAGGGCCCCTGAAGAGGTGGACGACGCCCTAAAGGGGGCGGGGCGGATGGTCAACCTCTTGTCGCGCGCTTTGGCGTCGCTTTTTGCAGGCGGGCGTGCAGATGCCGCACGGCAAGGCCCGTGACGGGGTCGCACCAGCCCGGCGCGATCGTCAGAAGCGGCGTCATCACGAAGGCGCGGGTGCGACAGGCGGGATGGGGGATGGTCAGCGTCCGACTGCGCCATTTTCCACCCGACCAGAGGATGATGTCGATGTCGATGCTGCGCGCGCCCCAGCGGCGATGGCGGCGGCGGCCGAGCCGAGTCTCGACCGACTGGAGAAAGGCCAGCATGGCGGGCGGGGGCAGGCTGCTTTCCACCAACAGCGCACCGTTGGCGAAGAGGCGCGTCGATGGGCCGAGCGGTGGGGTCAGGATCGTCGGCGATACCGCCCGCACCTCCGCCCGATCGGCGATCAGCGTCGCGGCTTCCTCCAGCAGTCGGGGTGGCGTGCGGCGGGCGGACATCGGCCGGTTCGATCCAAGCGCCAGCGCATAGAGATGGGTTGTGTCCGCCATGGTGCAGCGCCTATCTGCTGCGGATGATCCTGGAAAGCCCCTTGCCCGAAACAGAGCCGTCCCGCGACTGCCCATTATGTCCGCGGCTGGTTGAACTGCGGGAGCAATGCCGGATCGAGCATCCCGACTGGTGGAACGCGCCGGTCCCGGCCTTCGGCGATCCTGAAGCCCGCATCGCGATTATCGGCCTCGCGCCGGGGCGGCAGGGCGCCAACCGGACGGGGCGGCCCTTCACGGGGGACTATGCCGGCGACCTGCTCTTCTCAACGATGGCCCGGCATGGGTTGACCGACGGGCAATATGACGGGCGGCCGGACGATGGGTTGGCCTTGCGCGGCGCGATCATCCTGAATGCCGTCAAATGCCTGCCGCCGCAGAACAAGCCCGTGCCGCAGGAAATTCATAGCTGCCGGCCCTTTCTGGCGCAGGCGGTGGCGGCGCTGCCGCGGGCGCGGACCTTCATCGCTCTGGGGGAAATCGCGCACCAGTCGGCCGTCAAAATATTGGGGGGCAAGCTGCCCAAGGCGCGCTTTGCTCATCTGGCCGAACATCGGATGCCCGACGGACGTCTGTTGATCGATAGCTATCACTGCTCCCGCTACAACCAGAATGTCGGCCGGCTGACGGCGGAGATGTTCGATGCGGTCTTCGCCAGAGCCGTGGCGATCGCGGACGGATCGGCCGGAATCAGTCTCGGCCGTCCGCCAGCAGATTGAGCGCCCGTGTCATCAGCGCCACGAACCTGGCTTCGTCCACCCGCGCCGCCGGATTGTTCCAGCTGCCGCTGACCGCATACCAGGCCCCGTCCTGCGCCTGCACGAGGATATTCATCGCCATGACGCCCGGCTCGCTGCCGCCCTTATAGCCGAAATAGCGCCAGCGCTTCGCGTCGGCCGGGGCGATGCCGGGATTGACGGCCAGGATCGGCAGGGCGTCCCCGCCATGACTGCGCAGCCAGTCCAGCAGGGCGATCATGTCCTTTGGCGAGGCGAACCATTCGATGCTGTCGATTGCGGTCGGCATTTCGGCGACGCTGCCGACATCCACCTTGCTGGCGGCGAGGCGCGGGGCCTCCGCGCGCAGCAGGGTGCGGCGCTCGGCGGGGGATGCCGCTTCGTAGCGGCGGCGCAGGTCGGCATTGGCCGGCATCTTGAGCGCGAAGGCTTCGGCGGTGGTGAGGAGCGGCAACGCCTTGGTTGCATCAACATGGCCGGTCGCGGCCAGCATCGCATCCACCCTGTCGCGGCTCAGCGCGTGCAGCAGTGTGTCGCTGGCGCTGTTGTCGCTTTCGGCGATCATCGCCGTGGCCAGGCTGTGTAGGGTCATGGGTGCGCCATCCGGCCAGCCCAGCAGGCGGCCGGAAAAGCTCTTGGGACCAAGTGGGACGACGTCGCTCCATCGCCGTTCGCGCGCGGCGGTGGCGCGGGCGAGTTCGGCGAGGATATAGAGTTTGAAGCTGGAGCCGGTCGCCATTTGCGCATCGGCGCGGTGAACGCGCAACCATTGCGGGCCGGCGTCGGTCAGCTTTGCGATGGCGAACGCGGTCGTGCCGGGCAGGGCGGCGATGTCCGCCATCACCTTGTCGAAGCTGTCATTGGCGGTGCGCGCGCCGACGATGTGGAGGCCGATCACGCGATGGGGCGGCTGCGGCGCGACGACCAGGGTGAAGCCGACCGTGGCGCGCGTATAGCGGATTTCGACCTGGCCGGTGGTAGCGCTTTCGGTGCGCACCGATCCCAGAGCGACAGGCTGGCCATGCTGGGCGCGCAAGTCGGCGGCAACGGCACGCCATCGGTCGACCGGCACCGCCTCAAGGAAGAGGGGCGCGAAATAATCCTGCTCGTCGCCGGGGGTGGACAGGATGCGCAGCAATTGTTCGGCGCGGGATTGATAGGCGGGGTTGACCTGCGCCGATGCTTGCAAAGGAATAGCCATTAGCAGCACGGCAAGCAGGATCGACCATGAGCGCAGGCAGGCGGAGGCGGCCTGCCGCATTTTCATGCGTCGATCGCTTCCTCATCCACCGCCGCCGCATTTTCCTGGATGAAGGCGAAGCGATGCGCCGGATTGGTCCCCATCAGCCGGTCCACCAGGTCGCGCACCTGCTGCCGGTCCTCGACATCGTCGGGCAGGGTGATGCGGATGAGGCTGCGGGTCTTGGGGTCCATGGTGGTTTCGCGCAGCTGCATCGGGTTCATTTCGCCCAGCCCCTTGAAGCGGCTGATGTCGACCTTCTTGCCCTTGAACTCCTTGGCCAGCAGCTCCTCACGATGGGCGTCGTCCTTGGCGTAGAGGCTCTTGCCGCCCGCGACCAGGCGATAGAGCGGCGGCTGAGCGAGGTAGAGATGCCCGCGCCGCACCAGTTCCGGCATTTCCTGGAAGAAGAAGGTCATCAGCAACGTTGCGATATGCGCCCCGTCGACGTCGGCGTCGGTCATGATGACGATGCGTTCGTAGCGCAGATTGTCCGGGTTGCAATCCTTGCGCGTGCCGCAGCCCAGCGCCAGGATCATATCGGCGATTTCCTGGTTCGCCAGGATCTTGGCGGTGTTGGCCGACGCGACGTTCAAAATCTTGCCGCGCAGGGGCAGGATCGCCTGGGTCTTGCGGTCGCGCGCCTGCTTGGCGGAACCGCCGGCGGAATCGCCTTCCACCAGAAAGATTTCGGCGCCTTCGGGATCGTCGTTGGAACAATCGGTCAGCTTGCCGGGCAGGCGCAGCTTGCGGCTGTTGGTCGCGGTCTTGCGCTTGACCTCCTTCTCCTGCTTGCGCTTCAGGCGCTCGTCCATGCGATCGAGGACGTAGGCGAGCAGCGCCTTGCCCCGGTCCATATGGTCGGTCAGGAAATGGTCGAAATGGTCGCGCACGGCGTTTTCGACCAGCCGCGCGGCGTCCGGGCTGGTCAGGCGATCCTTGGTCTGGCTCTGGAACTGGGGATCGCGGATGAAGACGGACAGCATGATTTCCGACGACGTGATGATGTCGTCGGCGGTGATGTCCTTGGCCCTCTTCTGGCCGACCAGTTCGCCAAAGGCGCGGATGCCTTTCACCAGCGCGGTGCGCAGCCCGGCTTCATGCGTGCCGCCGTCCGGCGTCGGGATGGTGTTGCAATACCAGCTGTAGCTGCCGTCCGACCAGAGCGGCCAGGCGACCGCCCATTCGACGCGACCGGCGGTGCCAGGAAAATCCTGGTTGCCCGAGAAGAATTGCGTCGTCGCGCAATCGCGGTTGCCCAACTGTTCCCTCAGATGATCGGCGAGGCCGCCGGGAAACTGGAAGACGGCCTCGGCAGGCGTGTCATCGCTGATGAGTTCGGGCGCGCATTTCCAGCGTATCTCGACGCCGGCGAACAGATAGGCCTTGGACCGGGCGAGGCGATAGAGGCGGGCCGGCTTGAACTTCTGTTCGCCGAAAATCGCGATGTCGGGAACGAAACTGACCGATGTGCCGCGCCGGTTGGGGGCGGCGCCGACCTTTTCCAGGTCGCTGGTCGGCAGGCCCTGGGCGAAGCTCTGGCGGTAAAGCTCACGATTGAGCGCCACTTCGACCACGGTGCTGGTGGACAGCGCATTGACCACGCTGATGCCCACGCCATGCAGGCCGCCCGACGTGGCATAGGCCTTGCCCTCGAACTTGCCGCCCGAATGGAGCGTGGTCAGGATCACTTCCAGCGCCGATTTGCCGGGGAATTTGGGATGAATGCCGACCGGGATGCCGCGACCATTGTCGGTGATGGTGAGCCGGTTGCCTGCGTCCAGCGTCACCTCGATCCGGGTAGCGTGGCCGGCGACGGCCTCGTCCATGCTGTTGTCCAGCACCTCGCTGGCCAGATGGTGCAGCGCCCGCTCGTCGGTGCCGCCGATATACATGCCGGGTCGGCGACGGACCGGCTCCAGTCCTTCCAGCACCTCGATGGTGGAGGCGTCATATTGCTGCGTGGGCGGGGTGTTGGCGGCGAACAGGTCTTCGGACATGGGGACAAGCTATAAGCGGGCCGGCAGCGGGCGCAAGCGTTGCGGGAAAACTACATGGGCAATGAAAAGTAACAGATTGCTTTGAAACAATTTTGCTGGCCGGGTCGTTGGCGCTGGCGATGGCGGACCGAATGGCCGCACAGGCGAGGAGTATATGTATGAAGATGATAGCAATCGCGCCGCTTGGCGCCACGCTGGCGTTCGCCCTGGCGACACCGGCCCTTGCGCAGGACAACGGAGGGGTCGACTGGACCGGTCCCTATGTCGGCGTGTCGTTCGGCAAGACCTGGCAGAAGAAGGATGGCGGCGAACATCTGCGTTTCGATACCGACGGCGACGGCGCCTATGACGATGTGGTCACGACGACCACAGGCGCGAACGCCTTTTCCCCCGGCACCTGCGGCGGCGCGGCGCGCGGTCCCACGCCGGCCAGTGGATGCAAGTCCGACAAGAACGCCATCGGCTGGATGGGCCATGTGGGCTATGACAGGCAGTTCGGCAACATCGTCGCGGGCGTGGTTGCCGAAGGCGGCCGGGCCTTCATCGACGACAAGGTGACCGAATTTTCGACAACCCCGGCCTTCTACACGATGCGGCGGGCGATCGACTGGAACGCGAATCTGCGCGCGCGCCTGGGCTACACAACGCCCGGCGGCATCATGCCCTACATCACCGGCGGCCTGTCCTACGCCAGGGTGCAGAATTATTTCCGCACCAGCAATAGCGCCAACAGCTTCACCCGGGTCAATGCGGAAGAAGATGGCTGGGGCTGGAACATGGGCGGCGGCATCGAAGCCAAGGTGTCGGATCACTTCTCGATCGGCGCGCGCTATTTGTGGACCCGCTATAATGTCGGCGACTATCGGGTCGATGTGGGCGCGGGCACGGCTCCGGCGACCAATCCGTTCCGCATCACTCCGTCGGGCGGCGCCAGCATCAACCGTGGCGACAAGTTCGACACCCAGAGCGTGATGGTCACAACCAGCTACCGCTTCTGATCGGGATCAAAGACAAAAAAGGCCCGGCTTCCAACAGGAGGCCGGGCCTTATGGCGTCTCCGATCAGCGGACCCGCGGGCCGCCGAAGGGCATGGGCGGCGGCGGGCGGCGCGTGCCGCGCGGCAGCTGCGCCTGATAGGCGCGGCCGCAATGTTCGACGCAATAGGGGAAGCCAGGGTTCACCGCTTCGCCGCAGAAATGAAAGTCCGGCTCGCCCGGATGTCCCATCGGCCATTTGCAGATCCGCTCGGTCAGGTCGAGCAGACTGGTCTTGTCGGCGATGTCCGGGCTTGGCTTGGCCGGCACCAGGCGGCGCGGCGGCGCGGGCGGGATCGGCGCCTGCTGGTCGCCCGGCCCCTGACGCAGGAAGCCGCCGGGGCCGACCGAAACGATGCGCGGCTGGGGCGGCGCGACGGACCCATCGGCCGAAGCCGCAGGGGCGGGAGCAACGGGAGCGGCCGGCGCAACAGGACGCGATGGCGCGGGCGGCGGCGCGATCGGTGCGGTGGCGCGGGGGGCTTCCGCTTCGTGCGCGGGGGCGGGCTTGCGCGGCGGGGCGGGTTTCTTGGGCGCTTCGTTCGCCTTCACCGGTGACGGGCGCGATTGCAGGCCCAGGCGATGCGCCTTGCCGATCACCGCATTACGGCTGACGCCGCCCAGTTCGTCGGCAATCTGGCTGGCGGTCAGGCCGCGTTCCCACATCGCCTTGAGCTGGTCGATACGCTCGTCGGTCCAGGACAAATGAAAAACTCCTCACAAATTTCTGCGTGCCTCCCTATATGGGGATCGGGCGCGGCGGTTCAAATCCGTGAACTGCGCGCTTGCAGCACAACGAACCAGCCGATAGTCGATCCAGCCATGAACGACCAGCCCAAAATTGCCATTCCTTCCTCCGTCCCCGCCATCGCCGGCCCGGCGGCGGCGCCCCCCTTCGCCGAACCCGGCGTGCCGCAGATCCGCAACGTGAACTGGGCGGGCACCTGGGCGCTCTACCGCAAGGAAGTGCGCCGCTTCATGAAGGTGCAGCTCCAGACCGTCTGGGCGCCGGCGATCACGACCCTGATGTTCCTCATCATCTTCATCGTCGCGCTGGGGGGCAGCGGGCGCACGGTGACGCTGCGCGGGGAAGCGGTGCCCTTCGCCGACTTCATCGCCCCCGGCCTCATCATCATGGGCATGATCAACGCCTGTTTCGCCAATGCCAGTTTCTCCCTGATGGTGGGCAAGGTGCAGGGGACTTTGGTCGATTATCTGATGCCGCCCATTTCCGTGGGCGAACTCTTGTTCGCACTGGCCGCATCGTCGGTGACGCGGGCGGTGTTGGTGGGCTGTGCCTTGTGGCTGGCTATGGCCGCTTGGCCGGGCGTGCATGTGACGCCGGCGCATCTGTGGGCGGTGGTCTGGTTCGGCCTGCTCGGCACCAGCTTCATCGCCTTCCTGGGGGTGCTGACGTCGATCTGGGCGGAAAAGTTCGACCATGGCGCCGCCGTCACCAATTTCGTGGTCGGCCCGCTCGCTCTGCTGTCGGGCACCTTCTATTCGATCGACCGGCTGCCGCCCTTCTTCCAGGGCATCAGCCACGCCAATCCTTTCTTCTACATCATTTCCGGTTTCCGCTACGGCTTTGTGGCGGCAGCGGACACCAATGTGGTGACGGGCAGTCTTGTGCTGCTGGCGCTCAACCTGATCTTCGGCGGCCTCTGCTACGCCCTGCTGCGCCGCGGTTGGAAGATCAAGGCCTGAACGGCTTTCAGATAAAGCCGAAGAAAACCGGCATGACGATCATCATGCCGGTCAGCAGCAAGGCCGCGCTCATCCAGTGACGGATGTAAGGAAGGGCGCGGTCGTCGCCGCGCCCTTCCTCCCAGGGCCAGATCAATTGCCCGCGCCACCGACGCGGGAGAGTTGGAAGCCGGCGTTTGCGGCTTCGGCGAGGGGGTATATGTTGCGCAGGT